>CAZJXH010000085.1:0-13614 GCA_964549475.1 uncultured Oscillospiraceae bacterium | reverse complement strand
ATAGAGATTTCTTCCATTAAGTCAAGAGATCCAGTCCGGTAAGGTTCATTTTCTCAACGGATGCAATGAAGGTTTCCACAATCTGCGGGTCGAATTGCGTACCGCTGCAGCGCCTTAATTCCGCAAGGCCTTCCTGAAAAGACTTTCGTACCTGATAGGGTCTGCTGGATGTCATTGCGTCAAACGAATCCACGACAGTCAATATGCGCGACAGATACTCGGTCTGTGTTCCGTCCAGCTGATTCGGATAGCCAGTCCCGTCAAAACGCTCATGATGCTGCAGAATCAATGGCGCCACGCCATTGAGCGACTCGATTTTCTGAATGATTTCGGTTCCTATTGCAGGATGAAGCTTTAGCTCCGCCCACTCATCAACGGTTAATGCCCCCACTTTCATCATGATTTCTTTCGGCACATCGATCTTGCCGATGTCATGCATGTACGCTCCATATAGCAGAGTTTTCTTCTGTTCTTCTGTTAAATGAAAATCATTTGCAACCGCTTCGCAATATGAGACAACACGCTGCAAGTGGCTGAATGTGAACTGGTCCCTGGAGTTGATAACAGAAATCAACGTCTTGATTGATGCGATTGTTTTCGCATCGTCCTCATGATTCCCTTCTTGTTTATGCAAATCATCCAAAATGGAGGTATATGCTTCCACTCTGTTCCGTCTGAAATATTTCGCTTTGTACAATGCCTCATCCGCAGCTTTTAAAAGATCAATATGATCCGCCGATTCTTTATTGTATGTTGAAACTCCGATCGACAAGGTGATATTTTCATTCGGCATATATTCCTGCCCGTCAAAATGGTGGTTTGAAAAAGCATTCCGGATTTTCTCGGCAATCCCGTAGGCCTCTTCATTTGTCGTATTCGGCAGTACCACGGCAAACTCGTCTCCGCCATAGCGAAACACAAAATGTTTCATGTCCAGATTATTGGTTAAGAATTCCGCCACATTTTTCAGTAGCTGGTCCCCCATCTGATGGCCGTGGACATCATTGTACTGCTTAAAGTAATCCATATCACAAAGAAACAAGGACAGCGGCTGGTCTTTCTTTACAGAATCCAAAAGGCAGTCCTGAAGGTATTCATGGAAATACCGATGGTTGTACAGACCTGTCAATCCGTCCTTAATGACCAGTGAATTCAACTTGTCAATATGTTCCCGCTCGATTTTAACGTAATAGCCGATTGTGATGGCAATGATAAAAAACAAGCCAACCATGCTTATGTCATCTTCAAAATAATAATTGACACCTACTCTAGGCGCAAACAGCAGATCCAGCGCCAGGACAATTGTAGATGAAATTGCAGCGATAATCACTCCGCCCTTAAGATCATATTCAATAGTATATGAAACAATCAGGAATAGGAACAGATATTTGAAATTGCTTGTATATCCACCGGTTAAGAGTATCGCGCCTAAGAAAAAAATCATAAAAACGGATGGTTGTGCTATCTGGTAAAGTTTGCTCAATCCTTGTTTTTCTTTACGGTCAAAAAATATCCATAAAAAGAAAACCGTTGTCAAAAACAAAAAAACCGTTGCGGTATTGACTGAATTAAAAATCTGACTCTGTTCACGTGTTGGGAATTCCTTGATAAAATATCTAAAATATCCAATTGCAGCAAAAAACAAAGACAGAAATTTTATCATGAATAAAATTCCTTCGATTCGTTTCTCTTTGTTTTTTTCGGCATTTGACATAAATCACACCTCTTAATTTTCATAAGGGAGCTTTTTAGGGCTCCCTTATGCATGAATTCTACTTTTCTTGCAGGCTCTTCGGCTCTTCAGGCTGGTAAAACCACCAGAAGCAAGCTGAAGATGCTACAGTTGCTGCAACTAGCGTTGCAAGAACTGCAACCACAGCATACAAGGATTTCATGTTAATCTTTTTCATTATTATGTCCTCCTTTCAAAAGTATTCTTCTATATACCAAACGATCCAATCCTTCTAAAAAAACCTTCCCCGGCTTTGTCAGTGAACCCATTTGCCACACGATTGAAAGTAATAAACTTAAAAGTGCACTAACAAAAATCGGTGATCGGCTATCATTAAAAAGAAGAATCGCAGATACCACCATATAAACAAAAAGAAGAAGAATTGTCGCAGTTTTCATTTTTTTCTTTTTTTGTTCTGTACGAATCGGCTTATTCGGGCTGTCAACCGGTGCGTTCTTTATTGCAATATAAAAAGCGAATGTAAATACGAGCATGCATAAACCCAATAATAATATCCATGGCATTGTTATCGCCCCCAGCGCTTTGCAGGTCATTCCAAATCCAATACAAAATACGACACCAATGGTCGTACAAGAGACGATCGAGCTGGCGTGGGCTCCTCCTGAATATTTTCGGAGGATACTGACGGCAAAGCATAAAATTGCAGATTCAATAAAAATGTTTAAAATCGCACCCAGGACAAGCACAATAATGGTCATTAAAAGCGTCTGGAAAATAGCAATCAGGCCATAAGCAATTACTTGTTTCTGCTCTTCCGGATAAGAAAGCTCCGAAGCAATCTTATTTGCTACTTTGTTCGCTAATTGTTCCATTTTCACCTCTGTCTTTTTTTTCCCTTGTTAAGAAAAAATACAAAACAATGACTATTATTCCATATACCACAAATCCCGGTGTGCCAGCAAGGGCTTTTCTAAAAGAATCTTCAATAATTGCCGATAAGCCATCGCCAAAAATCAATTGTAAAATCAGCACATTGATTGCTTCGATAAAAACCATAAGTAGCATTGCA
Source organism: uncultured Oscillospiraceae bacterium (assembly GCA_964549475.1). Classification (GTDB taxonomy): domain Bacteria; phylum Bacillota; class Clostridia; order Saccharofermentanales; family UBA5734; genus JBBQKF01. The sequence continues at coordinate 10,852 of CAZJXH010000085.1, read as the reverse complement.
AACATCGATCCTTTCACTGCTGTAAAGAGGTCAATCTTATTAATAAAAATGCATAGCAAAACCAATCCAATCAGGTTCAATACGGTATGCACCCCGAAATTGATCGGTAAAAATCGAACGCCATATGTAAATAAAATCAAAGTAACACTGCTGAATAAAAATGGAAATGGAACTATTTTTGTTTTTGCAAAAGCATAATTCGCCAATATGAATAAGAATCCTTCTGGAATTCCTCGTATTAAAAATTCAAATAATGTCACTTTTAACATATTGGTAGCACCTCGCAAGTTCCACAATCAAAGTTTCAGAGTTAAAGTTCCATAATAAAATCATTATAACATAGGGCATAGATATTTATTATTTTTTTAGCCGTTATTCGTAAAATTTTTTTACTTTCCAGTAACTCAATATAAATAAATTTACAAGGTCCGTTTAATATTCATTGAAAATGTCTGATACAATATTATTGCAAATTGACAGGATGCAAAGTGTTATGAATCCATATTTTCTGCATTGACAGCAGATTTCTTTTCCCCTTTCCTCTTTACTATCCCATACATTTTGATGTTCATGACTTTGATTGTCTGATATATAATCAACAAGACAAAAACACGAATAAAAAGGTCCCCGATACTCAACACACTCCATCCGACATCAAGGATATCGGATAAGATCCACCATTTTGCCTGCGTTGTTCCAAGGATGTGGATTCCCTTGATGTTTGCGATCGCAACCGGGTCCGCATATCCTGTTATATAGGAGAATTTCGGGAATACAGGCATTCTTCCTCCATTTTGTGCCATGACAAAATTATTAAGCAGTGTTCCTGCAAAAACAAATCCCGAACCGATAATCCCTGTAAGATATTCTTTATATACAATAATTGGAATGATACACATAAAAAGATAAACCTTTTTAAGAATCGGAGCATACGGGACAAAGTCATAATTTCCCATGAAAATATTTATCTGGAAAAACAAATGAATAAATTCAAGGACAAAGACTGGGTAAACCGTCCATGTTTTAAATAAGGGTTTGATTTTGTATCCTTTTATTTTTGCAATAAGCATGGCAATTAAAATTGTTTCGAACATTGCTGTCCTCCGAAAATCGTTTTCTTTATTATTTTACACTATTTTCGTAATGTTGTGTTATTTTACTTTATCGATTCTATTTCATTTCACTTTCAATTTTCCGTCTTTCTTTTACTAAAATAGCGGATCCATTTTTGCCGTTTTGCCGAAGATGATTTTATTATCATCCCTTGCCAGCTTTATCAGTCCAGCCTTATTCAATCATCCGGGCAGTCAGTCCTTCTTCACGGAGAAGCTGCTCCCCTTGTTTCGCGTCGTCCATCGAAGACAGGGTGATTCGGAGCGAACCACCCTCGTAGGCTCTGTTGTCCTGGATGTTCATGTTTTTGATATTGATTCCATGGTCTCCGAATAATACGGCGATCCGGCCGATCATACCGGGCTTGTCGTCGACTTCAACCCATAGCTGCACCGGCCTGTTCTTGGTATTCTGCGTCAGCGGCAGCTGATCGCGGTAATTCTTTGCATTGGAGAATGTCGCCAATAGAGATTGCCGGTCCTGTCGCCTGAGCGCATCTTTCATCCGGCTTAATGTTTCAATGTATTTCTCTAATAATTCTGCGATTTTTTCGCCCGAGTCACACAAGATGTCTGTCCAGAGAGCCGGATCCGAGGAAGCGATTCTGGTGATATCTTTGAACCCGCCGGCGGCAATGGATTTTAGCCGGTCATCCCCGCTTGACTGGACCAGGTTGACAAGAGCGTATGCGACGATATGGGGCAGATGGGATACCAGTCCAACCGCGATATCGTGTTCATCCGGACTCATTTCGATCGGTACCGCGGCCATCTGGGTCGCCAAATCCTTGACAAATTGAAAATCCCGGGCATCGGAATCTGTATCCGGATAGGAATCCATGCCGCAATCGGATGATTTCGAACATAAAATATAGGGCGCGTTCTCAAATAAATTCTCATTGGAAGCGGCATAGCCGACTTTTTCCGAGCCAGCCATGGGGTGTCCGCCGATAAATCGCATCGCCGGGTGGCGGGAGCCCACATAAGCAAGAATGCGTTCCTTGGTACTTGCCACATCGGTCACAATCCCGGAATACCATAATGCAAGCTCATCCAGGACGGATGGGATGCTGCCGACCGGCACACATACATAAATCAGGTCACAGTCCTTCAGCGCAGACAGATCCTTGCCGTATGCCGAGATCGTGCCATCGTTCAATGCTTTTTTTAGCGAAGCTTCATCCGAATCCACTGCGCATATAGACCGAATGCCGACTTTCGCGGTAAGTGCCCGGGCGATCGATCCACCAATCAGACCGATCCCGACAATTCCGATTCTGGAAGACTGAAAATAACTCTTTTCCATTAGAATTCTCTTCCTATCGCCTTCGCAATCTGGTCGATTTCTTTGCATAAAGAAGCGAACTGCTCCGGAGTCAATTGCTGGAGCGCATCGGAAACCGCACATCTTGGATTCGGATGCACTTCGACAATCAGTCCGTCCGCGCCTGCTGCGATCGCCGCTTTTGACAGAGATGGAATATAAGCGACCAGCCCTGCCGCATGGCTGGGATCGACAATAACCGGCAGATGGGTCTTTGCTTTAAGAACGGGGATCGCACTGATATCAAGCGTATTCCGTGTTGCGGTTTCAAATGTCCGGATTCCTCTTTCGCAAAGCACAATCTCATAATTGCCCTCGCTCATGACGTACTCCGCTGAACCGAGCCATTCTTCAATTGTCTGGGCGATTCCACGCTTGAGCAATACCGGTTTCTTGATCTTGCCGACTTCCCGGAGCAAGCGGAAATTCTGGGCGTTTCTAGCTCCGATCTGAATCATATCGATGTATTCGATTGATTGTTCCAGATCGCTTTCGGAAACGATCTCGCTGACAACCTTGAGATCATAGAGCCGTGCTGCTTCCCTCATCAGTTTGAGACCTTCCAGTTCCATTCCTTGAAAAGAATAAGGAGAGGTCCTTGGCTTGTATGCGCCCCCGCGCAAAAACTGCGCGCCGCAGCTCTTGACTGCTTTTGCTACTGTAAATATCTGTTCTTCGCTTTCGATCGCACAAGGCCCTGCGATCATGGCGAGTTTGTTCCCGCCGATTCTGACATCGTCTCCAAACGAAATGACTGTTCCTTCCGGTCTGAACACTTTCCCGACCAGTTTATAGGACTCCATGATCGGAACAATTTTTTCGACGCCTGCCATAAGTGCGACATTGGTGTCCGATATCCGTGATTTGTCTCCCACAACCCCGATAATGGTTCTTTGTGTCCCCTGGGATAAATGGGTTCTCAATCCATTGACTTCCAAAAAATGGATAATCTCGTTCATTTCTTCATTGGTGGCATCTGGCTTGACAACAATAATCATTGAAAAGCACCTCCTCTTTACACGTTAAATTTTCCTACATTTCCTACCATGCTGCAAACTGTGTAATTCTGTCGAAGAACAAATCCTTGCCTGATTTCCGTTCCTTGCTTGATTTCCACATCTTGTCTATGATAGTTTATTTTAACATATAAATGAGAAGAAGACTATTTCAGAAAGAAAATTTCGGGCCGATTTCTTGTAAATACGTGAATCATTCCAGGGACACAAGCGTATAGTCTTTAAAGATTTTACAGATTCCCCTGAAAATACTGGTCGAATACCAAAACACCGCTTCCCACAACAGGACTGTGCTCTCCGAATTTCGACACCTGTACTTTTGTCGTGACATTTTTGTGAAAAAGGGTCCGCGCATTCAATTGCTCTTCGATTTTTTTTGCAAACCACTCTCCGCCCTGCGCGGACTCATGTCCAATGAAGATCTCGGATGAATTGAGCAGATGGATCGCATTGACCAGTGCAGTGCTGACAACAAAACACAAATCATCCACTTTTTCCAATGCAAACAGATCTCCGTTCTGTGCCAGACGGACGACATCGGAAAAGCGGAGATCCTTCATGGATGAAATCCCCTCATGGTTCAGTATTTTTGCTTCCTGCCTTGTTTTTTTAAGAAAAACAGGCATACTGGCATACACTTCCAGACATCCTCGGTTTCCACAGGAGCATAAAGGCCCGTCATACCGGATGCTTACATGGCCGATTTCTCCTCCGTAACCCTTTGCTCCGGAATATAGTTTGCCGTTTGCGACAATCCCGGCTCCGACCCCGTGAGTGATCCCGAAATAAATGAAATGATCCAGACCGACGCCTTTTCCATAAAGCTGTTCCGCCAGTGCTGCCGCATTCATGTCATTATTCATAATGACCGGAAGAGATGTCGCCTCTTCGATCGTTTGTTTCAGCAAAACATTCTCGATCCCATAGAAATCCGTCGGAGATAATAATATTCCGTTTTCGATGTCCAAAGGCCCGATGCATGCGATTCCAATCCCCAAAATCCGGTTTTTGCTCTCCCCCTTGAAAATATATTCCAATCCGAAAATGATTTTTTGGAGGAGTGTTTCCGATGTATCTTCCTGGATAATAGGAATTTCTTTCTTTTTTAGGATTTTTGCATTCAAAGACATCAGGGAAATAACAATTCCATCGCGTGAAATATAAACTCCGGCACTTTTTTTGGCATGATCGCTTGCATAAAGGGAAACCGGTTTTCTTCCTACGGAAGTCGACATTGATACCGGACCTTCACAGACCAGTTTATCCTGCAGCAGCTGTTGAAGGATGTTGGTAACCGTCATCTTTGTCAATCCTGTTTTGCGGCTGATATCCATTCTTGATTTGCATTGACCCGTACAGATCAATTTCAATACTAAAAATTGATTTCCCGCTTTGACATCTCGCAGGTTTCTGCCTTTTTTCTGCATTTCAACCACCTGTGCTTTCAATGTCTTTCAATGTTTTCCGATGTTTTTCGATGTTTTTTATTTATACCGTACCATGCATTCATAACGGTCTTGTTATAGATAATATCGCATAGAACCAGATATTGCAATCCTTTGCGCAGGGCAATCGATTACGGAAAGAAATGGAACATGGGGACAGCAGGTTGTGCAATATGGGGACGGTTCTTGTGTTGCATTTTATTTTATTTCGCTTATGCAACACAAGAACCGTCCCCATATTGCACACATATTGCATTCACTATTAATGCACTATTAATATTACAAGCCCCATTGATTTTGTATTGCAATCTTGCCGGTTCCATACTATAATATATTTGTAAAATCATTTTACTATTATAGCTCTTTTGTTGCAAGTATTTCTGTCATGAAGGAATAATAAGGAATAATAATGGAAAGTCATGAAAAGTATTGTGGATAAAGCTTATTTTTTTATGCGAAAATATTATATAATAAGGCTATGACAAGGTTAACGCCTGTTAAAATGAATAGGATGGATGGAAGGGATTTATATGAAAAAATTTATACAATACGGTGCGGGAAATATCGGCCGCGGATTCATCGGCCAGCTTTTTTCGCAGGCCGGGTACGAGGTATCTTTTATTGATGTCAACATGGAAATCATCGACGCGCTGAACCGCGAAGGGCGCTATCCGGTGACCGTTGTCTCAAAACAGGCGCCTGTTGATGTCTGGGTTGAAAATGTCAAGGGAATCAATGGAATGGACCAGGAAGCGGTAATCAATGCGATTGCAAATGCAGATGCCATGGCAACGGCGATCGGAGTGAATATTCTGCCGCGGATCGTCCCTTTGATCGCAAGAGGAATCAAGAAGCGCCTGCTTATAAACAACAGAGCACCTCTGAACATTATTATCTGTGAAAACCTGATCGATGCGGACAAATTACTGCATCGCCTGCTTTTGGAGCAGTTCAATGAAGAGGAAAAGACATTTTTCGAGCAGAGTATCGGGCTCGTGGAAGCATCCATCGGAAGAATGGTGCCGGTCATGACAGCCGAACAAAAGAAGGAGAACCCGCTTCGTGTCTATGTCGAAAGCTATTGTGAGCTTCCGGTCGATAAGAATGCTTTTAAAGGAGCGATTCCGGATATCCCGCATCTTTTTCCCTATGCGCCGTTCGAACTTTATATCAAGCGCAAGCTGTATGTCCATAACATGGGCCATGCCTTGACAGCATATCTGGGCAATTTGAAAAATTGTGAATATATCTGGCAGTCCATCGCGGATCCAACGGTTAAATTGATTGTGCAGCGTGCAATGCAGGAATCTGCCATGGCTCTTGCGAAGCGTTTCGGGATAGCGATCGAACCTTTGCTGGATCATATCGCTGATCTGCAATTGCGGTTTGCCAATGTTTCACTGGGGGACACGGTGATGCGGGTAGGCAAAGACACCAAACGCAAGCTTTCATCCGAAGACCGGTTTGCCGGCGCGGTCAAAAATTGTGAGGAGCAAGGCATTATTCCTATTTACACCTCGATCGGAATCGCTTCCGCCCTGTTTTTTCGTTGTCCCGAAGACCCCGGAACAGACGAGGTTCTTGCCATATTTAAAGAAGGCGGATTGGATGCGGTCCTGACCCGAGTCTGTGGTATTCCAACTTCCAGTCCGTCCTATCCCTTGATTGTCTCCTATTACAATCTGTTGAAAGACACCAGAGATTATTCCGCTCTCCTGTCTCTGGCGGAAGAGCATCAGGCAAAGGGGCTGAAAGCCCGGAATGTCATTTGATGATTTATAGCCCGGATATTTTCGAATGACAATATTGAAATGACCGGTATGAATTGAGAAATTCGGTAAGAATTGTAAAATTTGGAATGAACCGCAAGAATTTGGAATGAATTGTAAAAATTTTGTATGAACTGAAAGAAAAGAGGTAAAAAAATGATTGACATTGCATGTGTTGGAATTCTGGTAGCAGACGCCATCGCAAAACCCGTCGAGAAAATTCCCGCAAAAGGAAAACTGGAGCTGGTTGACACCCTCGGACTTTACACCGGAGGATGCGCATCCAGCGCTGCGATCGATATGTCGATTATCGGCAGAAAGGTTGCAATCATCGGCAAGATCGGCAAGGACGGATTCGGAATGTTTATGAAAAACGCCCTTGAAGAAAAAGGCGTCGAGACAAAAGGTCTTGTCATCGATCCAAACGGAGCGACATCCGCATCCCTTGTCATTGTCACACCGGATGGAGAACGCTCTTTCATCCATTCCGTCGGATCAAATGGCACACTGGTTGAATCCGACATCCCATATGATGTGGTGAAGGAAGCAAATCTGATCTTCGTTGCCGGAACAATGCTGATGCCGAAATTCGACGGCAAGGAATGTGCGAAATTCCTGAAAAAGTGCAAGGAAATGGGCAAAGTGACCGCCCTTGATACCGCATGGGACTCCAAAGGCCGCTGGATGAGCATCCTTGCTCCCTGCATGCCGTACATTGATTATTTTCTGCCCAGTTATGAAGAAGCTGTCGAGTTGTCCGGCAAGACCCAGCCTGAAGAGATTGCCGACGCTTTCCTTGCGATGGGTCCCCATACCGTCGTGATCAAATTAGGAAAAGAAGGCTGTTTCATTAAAACAAAAACCGGAGAGAAGTACATTCTTTCAACTTATACGCGGATCAAGGCAGTTGATACAACAGGCGCCGGCGATGCCTTCTGTTCCGGATTCCTATCTGCTCTTGTCGCCGGGAAATCCTTGGCGGAATGCGGTCGTTTCGCCAATGCGGTCGGAACCCATTGCATCATGGCAAAAGGTGCTTCCACAGGAATCAAGCCGGAAGCGGATATTCTTCGATTCATGGAAGAATACGAAAAAGAGGAAACCGAACCGCATTATCTATAATTCATCTTTCCAGGATAATCCGTATTTCCAAGAATAATATTCACCGAAGACCGGCCTTGTTTTTGACAAGTCCGGTCTTTTTAAAAGGACGGGGACCCGTCCTTCTGTGTTTATTCAAAATCCTATAGCCGGTCTGAAATCGCCTGGGTCAGGATAAAAGCGCTTCGATCTCATCCGCTTCCCGGGGAATGCAGTCCGACAATATCTCACAGCCTTGCGCAGTGATCCAGACATCGTCCTCGATGCGAAGACCGACGTTCCATTCCGGAACATAGACGCCGGGTTCCACCGTCAGAACCATTCCTTCCTCAAGCATCACATCACGGCCACAGATATCATGAACATCGAATCCCAGATGGTGGGATACATTATGCCAGTAATACCGGTCTTCCTCATCCTGCGGGATGTTGATTCCAAGAGCGGACAGCCCTTCGGCAGCAATTTCCCTGCAGGCGGCATTGATATCATTGATATAGGCTTTCGGCCTGATCATTGCAAAAGCCTTGTCCTGGCATGCCCGCACAATCTGATAAATGGCGCGCTGCCGGTCCGTGAATTTCCCATCGATCGGAAATGCCCGTGAGATATCGGAACTCAAGCCGCCGTAAGAAGCCCCCAGGTCCATCAGAACCATATCCCCTTTTTGGAGGATGGAGTCCAATTGCGGATAGTGCAGGTAGTTGAAATTTTTACCAGTTGCGACAATCGATTCAAAAGAAGGTTCTCCCAGTCCCATTTTGGCCAGAGTATGCGAATATTCCGCCGCAAGCTCGTATTCTGCCATGCCGGCTTTTGCGGTTTTATAAATTTGAAGAATGCCCGCTCCGGTCGCCTCAATCGCTTTTTTTATCAAAGAAACTTCATAGGCGTCTTTAATTCTTCGCAGTTCTGAAAAAATCGGAAAAACATTATTCACTTCAATATCCGGAAAATAATCCTCTAGATAATTTGAAAACCAGACATCCGATCCGGAAATCGCCTCTTTATCGATGGAAACCGTTCCTTCCCATCCATCCAGCAGGTTTTTGATCATTCCGTCCAGGCCTTCCGAATAGGAAATATCATAAATTCCAGAGATCTTCGAGGCTTCGTCGCGGGTGATACGGGTGCCGTACCATCGTTCCGCATACGCATCGTAAGTACGGATGCATAAGACCAGTTTGATGATCCTGCCGTCTTTTTTCTCAATGACAAGGACGGATCCCTCCTGTTCAATGCCTGTCAAATAAAAGAAATTGTGATTCGCTTCGAAAGGATAATACTGATCGGCCGTTTTTCGCTGAGCGGTGCCGCAAAAAAGAACCGCCAGGGTCTGATCCGGCAATTTCTCAAAAAACCGGTTTCGATTATTTATTAAAAAGCTTGTTTCCAAATAAATCTGTCTTTTTCCCATTTTTCCCTCCACAAATAACAAGTATCCAAGGTTTCGACTCTATTATATAATAAAAAACTCGAAATATAAAAAAACATTCTGATAATTGCATACATATTATTTTACATTTACGGTTTCATAAAATATAATAGAGATACTGAAATGGTGATATGGAGGGCAAATGATTTTAACACAGACTACCGATCTGTCTCCCAAAGTCGAAAAAGAATTGAATGCGCTAGAGAATTTATTGTGGGAGGAGCTCTCCAAGGGGAATCCTTATGTTTCCAAGGAAGCGATCCGCCTTTTGAAAAGCGGAGGCAAGCGTCTTCGGCCATTATTCACCATTTTATTTGCGATGCTTGGGAGTTCCTACCATTCAAAACAGACGCTTCTGACTGCGGCTGCGATCGAAACCATGCACATGGCTACACTGATTCATGATGACACCATCGACAACGCCATGCAGCGCCGGGGAATCGATACGACATTTGCAAAGCATGGAATCCACACTGCTGTATATACCGGCGACTGGATGCTAGTAAAATCCCTTCAGCTGCTTTCCCGGACCAATGACGAGACATCGGTCCAAAGCGATCTTCTCCATATGCTCGCCCAGTCAATGGAAGGCGTCTGTGACGGAGAATTGAGCCAGTACTACGGCAGAGGAGCCATTCCGAGCATCTCCACCTATTATTCCAGGATCAAAGGCAAAACCGCATCCATGTTTATCGCGTCCTGCGTCGCAGGGGCGAAAATCGCAGAGCTCCCGGATCCGCAAGTCACGGCAGCAAAGGATTTCGGGGAGAATTTCGGCATGGCATTCCAGATTATCGATGATCTGATCGATGTGGAATCCACTCTCGAAATTGCCGGGAAGCCTGTCAAGAACGATTTGAATGAAGGAATCATCACTTTGCCGGTTTTACTGGCTTGTAAGGAGTCAAAGGATTTTCGCGCCATAGTCCGTTCGTTCCTCCATCACCCCACCCGTGCCGCTCTTGCACAGATCCGGGATGAATCGGTTTTGCAGGAAGGAGCCACTCTTGCCAAGAAAGAGTGTCAGCGTTATGTCAAGCGGTGTTTTTCAGATTTGAGCCTCCTGCCGCAAGGAGAAGCTTCGGATGAAATCGCCCGAATAACAAAAAAAGTATTTGCTTCTGTTTTATAGAAAAGTATTCGTATTGTAACATCACGGTTTACTAAACTTGCTATAATAATTTGTGATACTTGTTTTTATTTTTATTTTGGGAGGATATTATGATCATAGAAAATATAATCGCCGCTCTTCCTTTCGAATTTTACACCGTCGTGCTTGCCGCCACCTCTCTCTATTTCATTTGGATGGCAATTCAACTGATTCTGACCAGAATACGCATCCGGCATTTGCAGTATGATTTATACGGCATTGAGGATTCCATCCGGCAGCACCAGGGCTGTCATATCGAAAATCTGCCGCTTATCAGCGAAATTTTCGAAGCATCTTCCAGGAAATTATCTTATGCATATGATAAAATGATCCAGGTCAGCATCGACTTTCATCAAAAAAGGTGGATCCCGAGCCCGGGTGACTTTATCACCGTCGACTCTGTTCTAGATACCAGGACATCAAAGAGAGTCAAGGGATACGGGTTTCTCTATTTCTCCCTTCTGGGTCTTTTCATTTCTTTTTCAACAATTGTGTCCGGAATG
>CAZJXH010000084.1:0-13656 GCA_964549475.1 uncultured Oscillospiraceae bacterium | reverse complement strand
TTCCGTCGCTGCCCAGGACATTGACAATCTTGTTCTTTACAAGATCTTTGATCGCGGTGCGTGCAGGTGAGAGGTATTGGCGAGGATCGAAATGATCCGGGAAATCGTTGAAATGCTTGCGGATGGCGGCGGTCATGGCCAGGCGCAGATCCGAATCGATGTTGATCTTGCATACGGCCATTTTTGCCGCTTTACGGAGCATATCTTCCGGAACGCCGATTGCATCCGGCATATTCCCGCCATTGTCATTGATCATTTTAACCAGTTCCGGGATAACGGAGGAGGCGCCATGCAGAACGATCGGGAATCCGGGAAGCTTCTTCTGGACTTCTTCCAGGATATCGAAACGAAGCTGAGGCTTTGTTCCTGGTTTGAACTTATAAGCACCGTGGCTTGTGCCGATGGCGATCGCCAGGGAATCCACTCCGGTGCGTGTGACAAAGTCATACACTTCGTCCGGATCGGTATAAGAGGAATCTTCGGCCTTGACATGGACAGCGTCTTCGATTCCCGCTAATTTGCCAAGCTCGCCTTCCACGGTGACTCCGCGTGCATGGGCATACTCTACCACCTGCTTTGTTAACCGCACATTCTCTTCATAATCAAACTTCGATCCATCGATCATAACGGATGTGAATCCGCCGTCGATGCAGGATTTGCATAATTCAAAGCTGTCGCCGTGGTCCAGATGAAGACAGATCGGCAAGCCGGTCTCAATGACAGCCGCTTCGACCAGTTTCATAAGATAGGTATGGTTCGCATACTTTCTTGCGCCTGCGGAAACCTGCAAAATCAGTGGAGCGTTGACTTCTTTCGCTGCTTCGGTGATTCCTTGAATGATTTCCATGTTGTTCACATTGAAAGCTCCGATCGCATAACCGCCTTCATAAGCTTTTTTGAACATTTCCTTTGATGTTACTAATGGCATAATCGTTCTCCTTTATAAATCTTAAATTTTGCTTCGCTTCGTGGAAGATGGAACGTATTTCCGATTCTCTTCTCCTAGAATGAAATCCATTTCGATCCATTTATAATTGTATGATTTATTCAAGGATACGTCAACTGCAAAATGCCTAGAATACACGTGAATTGTTCGGGTATATTCTATTATAATTGTATAGAGTGCAAGGCATCCGTTGAGGATGCGCCATGCAAAAAGAGGGATTTATCTATCCCTCTTCCTGCTGTTGTCCTGTTTCTTCTTTTACAATACAGAGTATTCGTGATAATAGAACGGTTTAATCGGTCAATGCATAAATGCCTTTGTTCATGTAATTTGTTGTAAACCCCGGGACATCAATTTTACCGGTTTCTGAATAATCCTTCAGGGAATTCGCCTTGATGACTGCATTCGAAACCGTGAACAGGGTTTCACCGATGAATACGCCACGGCTGACATGGTAAAAATATTCATATTGCATCTTCTTTTCATATTCCTGCCAGGCGGCTGTTTTTGTACTGGAATCATTGGAGTATCCTTCCGGAATCGCAAGCGTGTAATGGGAAACCCTTCCTTTTTCGACCAGTTTGTTGTCTGATGTCAGACCAAGCACCATGTATCCTACAAACGTTGGCATGCCATAGGCTTTCGGATCGGATTTCTGGGATTCCGGGACTTCATAGATGGTGATGGGAAATCCGATGATATTTTTTTCTGCGGAATACAGCAAGGCTTTATGATTGGTTGTGATTTCAGAGTTGGTGCCCCGATCACCGATTATCATGGTTGAAATTTCTTTTGGATGACTCACATCCGATACGTCGAAAACAGAAACTTTCATTCCCAGATAATAAGCCATGTTATTTTCTTCAAGAGCATCCTTTCCGAACCCGATGACGATGGTATCGCTGATCGGATGCAGATATTCACTATACCCGGGGATTTTCAGTTCTCCTTTTACCACCGGTTTTGCCGGATCCGACAAGTCAAGGACAAAAAGCGGATCAACCGTTCGGAAAGTCACCAGATAAGCCTTGTTCCCTGTGAACCGCACGGATTTTATTGTTTCACGCGAGGCCAGCCCTTCTATTTTTCCTGTAGTTTTAAGATTCTGGTCCAATACATAGATATTGTTCATGGAAGTGTACCCGTCCATCCGCCAGGAATCTCCCGTAGTGGTTGCAATGCGGAAATACCCATTATTTTCATCCATGGAGAACTGGTTCAGGATATATCCGGGAACAACGCCGGAACCCTTCTCTGTGATAACGCCTTTGTTTATTCCAAAGCGATAAATATCGGTGAACATATTGTATACCGGTGGATTGTAAAGTTTGAACGGTTCCGTGCTGTCTTTCGTGATAACCGCATCCCCCGCCGTCTTTTGACCGGTTGTAACGGAATCCGTCACATTATGTGAAGCAGTCTGGCTGGAAGAAGGTTGAATCGAACTGGAAGAAGATTGAATGGAAGTGGAAGATGATTGAACAGAAGCGGTCTGGCCGTAGCCGGCTTGAGCGGAGGTGGATCCTTCCCGCGCGGTTCCAACCTGGGTGGAAGGATCGGTTTTTGTATTGGTAGTTGCTGCAGTCCCGGTGTTTCCGGAAGAAGAGATGGAATTGCTCTGCTCCTGAATATAGCGAGTACTAGCAATATAAATATTTGTTGTAGAGGCATATACGTTTTGTCCGCCGCCAAGCACGGCCATCGATTGGGGTTTGCTGTCCAGGTCTTTGGCATTGATGCTTGAAAGGATCAGGAAGCTGCTGCTCTGTTCGTCAGGAATCACATGGATGGATCCGATCGGAAGCATTTCCCAGGTGCCGGTTCCTTTGGAATCTTTCGTCGCAGGGATATAGTAGTCTGTATTGGCATTCTCCTCATAGGAATAGAGGTATTTATTCGTAATGATGTAAACATATTCGCCGATCCGTCTGGAAGAGAGATAGTTCCCCTCCTGCGAAAATTCACGTACCACGGCGGGCTTTGCAATATCTTTCAAATCAATGACCTGCGCCAGAACATTTTGCTGTCCAAAATATCCGGGGAAATAGTCCGGTGCGATCATCCGATCTTTTGAACTGCCTTCTGCAGTGCCGGATTTTGCCGCTTTCGACGGGTTTTTCGCGGCTTCGGTGAGCATTGCATTGGTCTGCCTGTCGTCATAGCTGTAAGAAATCAATGTAATCCGGTTGTTTTCTTCGTCAAGAAACATTTCAATCGGCGTAACAGTATTTTTTGCGGGTTCGTTCTCATAAACATACTGGATCTGAGAGATGATTTTCATTGCTGCCGGATCTTTGGCATCCACAATGATAAACCGACCATTCGCAACAAGGTAGAGATAGGTTCCATCGGTTTTTACCATATCCGCTTCATCCACCCCTTCCACTTGAAGGTTCGTTGTGGAGTAATCTTGCAAAGAAGCATCCGTTCCCTGTCTTGTCGAATCACTCAAAGCAGCGGTCTCATTTACTGCTTTCCCTGACATTGCATAAAGCCTGCTTGATGCAAGAGCGTTTTTCATATTCTTGCTGATAACGTTTTTAAGCGTCTGATAGTTATTATACGTTACAAGTTTCGCCGCCTCGGTGTCGGATTGCTGTCTGGTCTGGTTGCAGGCGGAAAGCGCTGTGACAGACAGCAGCACGGTAAGCATGATGGATAGAAATTTCATCCCTTTTCCTTCTGTTTTCATCTTCATTTTAATTCCTCCATTTTTTATTTTTAATCCGTTTTTAATATTTTACCCATTGTTTTTTATTGATTCGATGATTCCATTCTCCGGATAAATATTCCCTCCCGGTTTTTCTCTTCACCCATTTATACGATGCAGGAATCAAAAGGTTCCATGATGTTCCGAAAAGCTCAAAAGAGGCTTGAACATTTCGTTCAAGCCTCTTATCCCAATCATGGGAATTCGGATTTATATCCCTTCAGAGCACATTTTAAAATTGATCACACTCCTTTCTGAGTAAAAAACGAGGCTTTTGAAATCAGGATGCCGGCATAAGCCTGCCTCCGCCTGTCAAGGTGACGGTTCTGCCGTTCAGCCACGAATTATCCTTGTTGGTCGAATCATAGGAAACCGTATATCCATTGCTGATTATATTTGCCATAGAAGCTGCTGCTGTCCATCGAAGAAGTATTCCCGGATGTGATGATTTTCATAGTTGAAAGAGTCAAAACAGCACTATCCGACTGTAAACTGAATTATATACCATTTTGGTCTGCTTTGATTTATTTTAATCAGAACAAGGCCGCATAAAAAAACAGACAATGCATGTTGTTCTGCAGTGTCTGCTCTCGCCTTGTCTGTTTCTGGACTGGCATGTCATGGGATATCTGATTTCATACTCGAAGTTCCGGTTCCAGTTCTTCGATCTCTTTTTTGTATTTTTTTAGAACAGGATAAACATCGTCATGCAGAAATTCTTCTACCTGTGCGGGTGCGCGGCCAATGTACAAAGCGGGATTCAGCAGGTCGTTCAGGGACTCCTGGTCGAAGCCGAATGTCGGATCGGCGGCAATACGGTCCAGCAGGTCGTTTTTTTCACCGTTCATCTTTACATTCGCAGATGCCTCCATGGAATGCTTGCGGATCGCTTCATGAAGTTCCTGACGGTCGCCTCCGCGCTTCACCGCTTCCATCATGATGTTCTCGGTGCACATGAACGGAAGTTCGTCCATCAGATGTTTCTTGATCACATTGGGATAGACAACCAGTCCATCCGAGATGTTCATGTATAGATTCAGGATGGCATCAACGCACAGAAATGCTTCTGGGACGGAAATCCTCTTGTTGGCCGAGTCGTCCAGGGTGCGTTCGAACCATTGGGTGGCAGCTGTTATTGCAGGATTTTGCGCATCAACGATGACATATCGCGCAAGGGAGGGAATCCGCTCGCTTCGCATTGGATTTCTCTTATATGCCATGGCAGAGGATCCGATCTGATTCTTCTCGAAGGGTTCCTCGATTTCCTTCAAATGCTGTAAAAGACGGATGTCATTGCTGAATTTCGTCGCACTTTGCGCGATACCGGACAGCACATTCAACACTCTTGCATCTACTTTTCTGGAATAAGTCTGTCCGCTTACTGGATAGACATTGGAAAAGCCCATTTTTTTGGCAATACCAAGGTCAAGCGCTTTCACTTTCTTTTGATTGTCATCAAACAGGGACATGAAGCTTGCCTGTGTACCGGTTGTTCCCTTGCTTCCAAGAAACTGCAGACTGTCCATGACATATTCAAGGTCCTTCAGATCCATCAGCAGGTCCAATATCCATAAAGAGGCTCTTTTGCCAACTGTCACCAGCTGTGCCGGCTGAAAATGGGTAAATCCGAGTGTCGGCATTTCTTTGTATCGGTCTGCAAAATCTGACAGTCGGGAAATCGTCGCAACCAGATTGATACGGACAAGCTTCAATGCTTCCCGCATGATGATCAGATCAGTATTGTCCCCGACATAACAGGAAGTCGCGCCCAGATGAATAATTCCCTTTGCCAGCGGGCATTGCTCGCCATACGCGTAAACATGGGCCATGACATCATGCCGCACATCCGCCTCCCGTTTTTCGGCAACATCGTAATTGATCGTATCTGCAAATTCAATCATCTGATCAATCTGCTCATCTGAAATATCAAGCCCGAGGTCTTTTTCTGTCTCTGCCAGGGCGATCCATAATTTGCGCCATGTCTTGAATTTCATATCCGGAGAAAACACATATTGCATTTCTTTGCTTGCGTAACGCGAATTTAAGGGGCTTTCGTATTGATTTTTCATGAATCCATATCCTCCACTGTTTTAAGACATACCGGCTGTATTATATAAGGCCTGGCGCCATTCAGATTATAGCACTTTTCATCCGGGAGTGAAACAGGAATTTACCAAGGTGGAATATGGGGACGGTTCTTGTGTTTCATTTTATTTCGTTTATGAAACACAAGAACCGTCCCCATATTCCACTGCTGAAGAATCTTTCTTTAAAGGCATTATCGACGTAAAACAAAAAACCGGAGAACCATTCCTGCCTGATACAGATAATCCGCTCATCCGGTTTCTATTCATTTTGTATTATCCGTTTTTGCTTTTCAACGGCGGTTCTTCGAAATCCGAACCGTTTATTATTTCTGGTCCAGTGCTTTCTTTGCTGCAGCAAGTTTGGTCGATGTACACAGGATCTCGATCGCTATCGCAAGTTCGTTTAGTGGAGGAAAGGAAGGGGCGATCCTGATGTTGCTGTCCATTGGATCAATGCCATAAGGAAAGGTCGCTCCTGCCGATGTGAGCTCCACTCCACAGTTTTTACATAATTCAACCACTTTTTTTGCAGTGCCGGGTGCGACAAACAAGCTGATAAAATATCCGCCTTTCGGTTCGTTCCATTGAGCGATATCCGTTCCACCCAATTCCCTTTTCAAAATGGAAAGAACCATTTCAAATTTCGGTTTCAAAATAGCGGCATGTTTTTTCATCATATCGTATACGCCTTGAGCGTCTTTCAGAAATCGGACATGGCGAAGCTGGTTGATTTTGTCCGCGCCGATGGTTTGAAAGGTCAAATGGGATTTCACATAAGCGATATTCTCATCGCTCGATGCCATGCAGGCAATTCCGGCGCCCGCCCATGTCACCTTGGATGTGGATGCGAATTCAAACACCCGGTTCTTGTTTCCATAATCTTCACAAAGAGAGAGAATTTCTGGAATACTGTCTTTATTATCCACATCAAGTGCATGAACAAAATAGGAATTATCCCATATGATCCGAAAATCCGACGCGGCTGTCCGCATAGAGGCCAGTCGTCTGCAGGTCTCTTCCGAATAGGTGATTCCGTCCGGATTGCTGTACACCGGCACACACCACATTCCTTTGATCGATGCGTCGGATGCGGCAAGCGTCTCCACCTGGTCCATGTCGGGTCCTGTCGGAGTCATAGGGATATTGATCATTTGAATATCGAAATCACCGGTCACGGCGAAGTGTCGATCATAACCGGGGACCGGGCACAAGAAGGACACTTTTTCCTCCTTGCCCCATGGCTTTGTTGATCCAGGAACGCCGAAATGCATCGCACGGGAAATGGTATCATACATCATGTTCAGGCTGGAATTTGCGCCAATAATAACGTTTTTGGGATTGATCCCCAAAAGAGAGGCAAAAAGCGCCTTTGCTTCCGGTATTCCGTCTAAAATGCCATAATTTCTGCAGTCAAATCCGGTCTGGTCTTTCAATTCACCGGTTTTGAGGCAGCTGATCAGATCATTGGAAAGGTCGAGCTGTTCTTTGCATGGTTTTCCTCTGGACATATTAAGATGATAGTCATGTGCCTTATATTGTTGATATTTTTCTTCCAGTTTTACTGTTTCTTTTTTCAGTTCTTCTTTATTCATGTTTTCATATGAAAGCATTGTACAGCCCCCTTGCAATTTTTATTTCATTTTTTGATATTATACTATTGAATATAATAAATATGCAAGTCAATTCTTCGTAAAATGCGAATTTGGTGTGATTTGTGTACTTTATGATATTCATGTCTGTTTTTACAGGTGTACCGCATTGTATTCAGTCAAAGGTGCAGTTCTCGGAACGGTCTAGTCAAGGAGAACGAGCTCGATTTTTTCAAATTTTCGTTCGGGTGTGATATGAACAAATGCGCCCATCAATCTCCCATAGGAATCCTTTCCCTGGTTTTGCTGCATATAGAGGTCCGCACAGCGCTTGATCCGATTGAGTTTCCGGGTTGATATGCACCCTTCCATTCCGCCGAACGGATTTGGATTGCTTCTTGCCTTGACTTCTACAAAATAGACATTCGCATCATGCTTGGCGATAATATCGATTTCACCCATCCTCGAGACGGTATAATTCGTCGCAAGGATCTGATATCCCAGTGCGGCCATATACCGGGCCACACAGGTTTCCGCCCCGTTACCAAGGTTTTTGCGCTCCGTTGCCATCAGATCCACCCCTTCAGGAAGGTTTTTCGATGAATCGGTGTGATTCCAAGCTTTTTGATCCCTTCGTAATGAAGGGCTGTTCCGTATCCTTTATTCTGAATAAAACCATATCCCGGATAGATTGACTCGAATTCAATCATGATCCGGTCCCTTGTGACCTTCGCCAGAATCGAGGCCGCCGCGATGGAAACCGACAAAGAATCGCCTTTGATAATCGGCCGTACAGGAATTCCGGTTCCTTTCAAGTCAATCGCATCAATCAGCAGCTTATCGGGTTTGCTGGACAAGGTTCTGACGCATTCGACCATGGCCATTTTTGTTGCATTCAAAATATTCACTTCATCGATCACATCCTGTTCGATGCGTACAATCGAATAACAGATTGCCCTGTTTGTGATTTCGGTAAAAAGCTCTTCCCTCTTCTTTTCTGATAATTTTTTGGAATCATTCAAGCCAAGAATCGGATCTTTTGGATCAAGAATGCAGGCAGCCGCCACGACAGGTCCCGCCAAAGGACCTCTGCCCGCTTCGTCCAGCCCTGCGACCACCAGATTTCCGCAGTTCCATTCCTGGATTTCATAGGCACTCATTGCTTGAAACTGATCCGTCTGTTTCTGATGGGTTTTACTTTCTTTCTTCGCCTTTTCCACTTTATTTATTGTATTTGCTTTATTTACTGCATTTGTTTTATTTACTGTATTTGTTTTATTTATTATAGGCCTTTCCTTTTCTCGATTCCTTGGTTTTTCTTCCTGCTTAAAATTATTTTTTTCTATTGATCCGTTTTCATCATGACCTGCGGAAGCATTGC
Source organism: uncultured Oscillospiraceae bacterium (assembly GCA_964549475.1). GTDB lineage: Bacteria > Bacillota > Clostridia > Saccharofermentanales > UBA5734 > JBBQKF01. Next base: position 4,943 of record CAZJXH010000084.1, on the reverse strand, counting down.
CGAAAGGGAAGGAATATGCGCCGGACGCCAGAAGGTCCTCCAGATTCATCTGGTTATCCTCCTCGTTTTTCTTTTTTTTATTATCCTTATTTTGATGAAACGCCATCGGCAAGCACCTCCTTGTTGTTAGGGATTCGATTGGAAGTCCTGTGGAAATCTTAGAGATACAAGGGAAACAAACTGTATGAATGGGGGTTTACGGTCTTTCCAAGGTGATCCGGCCCAGTTTGCCGCCGCGTACTTCGTCAAGGAATAAGACTGCAAACCGTTCGGTATCAATTCGTCCACCGGATAGAATGCATCCGCGTTTCTTCGCCGCCAGTTCAAACGCCTCAAATCCCATCGTGACAGCCGGGTCGATCTGATAGCGTTCCAGCAGGCGATCGGGATAGTATTTTGCAAGCAGCATCATCGTCTCATATGCCACTTCGACAATATCTAAAAGGGTATCCCGGATTGCGCCGGTCGCCGCAAGGCAGATCTGGCTGTCTCTTTCTTCAATTTTCGGCCACAGAACGCCGGGCATGTCCATCAGTTCCAAATGGTCGTCGGACCGGACCCACTGTGCGGATCGGGTGACACCGGGCCTGTCGGAAGTCATTGTGATCTTGCGTCCGGACATGGTGTTGATGATGGTGGATTTCCCGGTATTCGGAATTCCGACAAGCATCGCGCGGATCGGGCGGATCAGTCTTCCTTTGTTCATGGCCCGTTCGATTTTATCTGCGCATAAAGTCAGACAGGTATCTTTCAGGCGTTTCATCGTCGCCTTGTTTGTCCCTTCCAATGAAATCGTTTTGATTCCCTGGCTTTCAAATTTTTGAATCCATCGTTTCGTCAATGCCTCTTCCGCCAGATCCGATTTATTCAAAACAAGAATCCTGGGTTTCGTTCCCAGAATTTTGTCGAGTTCGGGATTCCGGCTCGAATAAGGGACCCTGGCATCACAAGTTTCTATGACCATGTCTACTTTTTTCAAGCTTTCTTTCACATCGCGCAAGGCTTTCGCCATATGTCCCGGGAACCAGTTGATCTCCATTTTTTCTCCTTATATGCAAAAAATTATTTTTTTATTATCTACTTTTCATTTGTATATTATACCATGAAACCGATCGATAAGTCCCGGTCCTGCAATGATCATTCAAGGCAAAAACGGTCGTGATGAATGGATAAAAAAAGAAGCAGCCTTTATTCATCGGCAGCTTCTTCTTTATTTTGTCCTCTTGGCAGAAATCTCTTGTATAGTCAAAAATTACTTCTTTACAAGTTTTTCCTTTACCTTTGCCGCTTTCCCTACTCGATCTCTCAAATAATAAAGCTTGGCCCTTCTGACTTGTCCTTTACGGACGGTCTCGATCTTATCGATCTTGGGCGAATGGATAGGAAGAATTCTTTCAACACCGACGCCTGATGCAACTCTTCTGACTGTGAATGATTCGGAAAGACCCTTTCCCTTGCGGGCGATCACGGTTCCTTCAAAAATCTGAATTCTTTCGCGGGTTCCTTCTTTGATCTTCAGATGAACTTTGACGTAATCACCGATGGCCAAATCCGGATAGCTGTTTGTAATTTGTTCTTGTTCAACAACTTTTACTAAATCCATTATGCGTTCCTCCCTTCTTCTCAGGATGTTCATGCACGCAATTGGCAGCGGACCATCCGTAATACCGTGGTAGTGTACCATAGGAACAACAAAATTTCAAGCATTATTTTTTCGTTTGGAGCATGGGGACGGTTCTTTTGTTTCATTTAAAACCGGTTTGATAGAGATAACCCCGGAGCTGCTTTGCAGAACAGCTCCGGGGCTGGGGGGAGAAGAAAAAACAAATTGCATTTTAATGATGGTCCTTTTATACAATGATTGTAAGTATGTATAGAAAACCATCCATTTTCTCTTGCGATGTTAATGCAATATGAATCCATGGTATCATTTAAAAATTATTTTTCAACCGGGTTTACATAATTAACGTCTGAAATGTCATAATTAATATTTTTCGATCGATGTTTATTCAAATTGACCTGTTTTTCGATGCAAATACTGGCCGATATCTTGTGCGTCCTTGATTTCAAGAGACTTGTCGCCGGCCATGGATTCCAGATGATGCCGAAATTCGTGTTTCAGTGTTTTTCTTAGTTGTTCTTCTAATTGTTCTTTTGGCAGATATCCATAAACCTTTGAAAAAGATCCATAATAAATCGCAATATATCGGCCCATCGCCCCGTCGCGATGATACTCCCCCATGACATAAAGGTCGTTTCCGATGCTTTTCTCATGCATGCGTGTATCCGGAAGCAGCAGAATTCCTCCATTCAGGTCTTTATAAAAATCCTGTGGGAGTTCAGCGGATATTTCGTCAAGGATGCTTTCCATTTCGTCTATTGTAATCATTGTATGAATTTCACCTCTGATTCGATCATTCATTCGTTATTCCCAGTGTCTTATAACCTCGAAAACATATATCTCCGACAAATAAAATTTTTGCAGGACAAGGCGTCGGATGGAGGAATGCTGTATGGATTGCAATTGACGACAACTCTGCCATACAGGAATTTAACCGGCGATATAATATGAAATTAGAGGTTGCAGGGCACTAGTTGCATTCCGGATTCAGGCGTTTTGTGAAAGCAACTAGATTTTTCAACATGGCAGCGATTATTTTTTTAGTCTCCTCATCAGTCAGAACACCATCCTTATCCAGTTTGTCTTGTGCAAATCCTACCAGAACCTCTGGTTTGTTAAGAGGGTGCATATTTAAGAAAACACATGACTGCCTGAGATGGTATTGCGCACGTGATGTGGCGAAAGTTCCAATGGATGCGCCCATGATCCCAATGGGTTTGTCATCGAAAGAATTGTCGCCATAAGGACGGGAAGCCCAATCTATCGCATTTTTAAGCACACCCGGCATGGAATAATTATATTCCGGCGTAGCGATCACAATAGCGTCCGCCGCTTTTATCTTCGCTTTGAATTCCATCACTCTGGCAACTTGTTTGAAATCCATGTCCTGATTGTAGAATGGAATCCCTTCCAGATCAAAAATTTCCATTTCTGCATTATCGGGAAGAAGTCCGGCGGCAGCCCGTAAAATGGACTTGTTGAATGAATCTTTTCTTAAACTTCCGGCAAATGCGAATATTTTGATTTTTTTCATATTTCCCCTTTCAAGTATCAATAGGATAATTAATTCAATTCCATTCAATTATACCAGACATTTTATTTCTTTGTACCAGATTAACTTATTCATCAAGGCAATCGCTATTTCTTTTCTGTTCATCCGGTTGACTTTGTCTTGCAATGGGTAGATAATCAAAATACAATCTGGAAGCAGTCTTTAATCAATTTATACCGAAAGCGATAATGCAATCAGCCCTTTAAACAATGATGAAAAGGAGTGATATTCATGCCAAAATTCCCGGAAACCAAATTCTGGCTGCGGGGCGGCCATATGAATCAAAAGCGGCATATCGACATGACAGCGGAAGAAAAAGCGAATGTGGTGACATGCACCGGCATCAAGGATGAGCATCCCTGTAAAAATCCTGTTTTTCGATGCTCTGAATGCGGCAATTATGGATGCGACCAGACATTCGTGGACAAATGCACCAGTCAGGGATTTAAAAACAACAAGTGTCTTCAATGTGGTTCCCTGGATACCCGCATCCCCATTATGAAAGAAGAATTTGCCAGGTATATCGCAGAGTGGGAAAAAGAAGTCCAGGTGATTAAAAGTTAATACTTGATAAATTGGACTGGTGTAACAGTATGGTTCAGAGGACCAAAGATACAGCCCTTTTTGTTCAATTCTATTATAACCGTTTCCAGTGCGTCGGCAGTAGTTGGTCTTCCACTCGAATCATGCATCAGGACAATGGACGGGCCCTTTGCATTGGCTCTTTTATTGAAGTCGGATAATATGTTGTTGATGATGACTTCCGCAGGAGGTGCAGAACTGTCATGGGATGATACATTCCAGTCGTAATAGAGATATCCGCGCTTCTCGATTGCTGTCCGAAATCTGTCAGACATGGATTTTCGGATATACTCGTTGTTCGTTCCACCCGGAAAACGATATACAGAAGGCCAGGTCCCTGTAACTTCGTGGACAATCGATTCGATCCGGTTGAAATCCTCCCAGTAATTATCATCGGAATGATATAATTTATTTAAGTAATGGGAATAACAGTGAATTCCAATGGTATGTCCATCTTCGAATTCCTGCTTGATCATAGCGCGCAAGGTCGGGGAATCCGGGCCGCAGACAAAGAACGTTGCTTTGATATTATATTTTTTCAATGTTGCCAGTACTCGCGGGGTATTGTTGCCCGAAGGTCCGTCGTCAAAGGTGAGAAATACATTTTTGCCTGTCAGATTCTCATCAAATCCTGTGGTGGTATTGATTTTTGCTTCGTACGGCTTGGAATATTTATTTGTAATCGTTTCCTGCTCGCCGGAGGATATCGAACTACTGTTTGAATTTGTTGTTGAATCAATATGGCTCGACACATTCTGGGACGATAAAGGGGTGGATGTCGGTGTTGTCAAATGATTCTCAGAATGACTATCGCTCTCTTCTGATATTGGAGCAGAAATATTGCTGACTGGATCCGAGCCAGAAAAAGCGGGGTGCTGATCGGTTGAACATCCTGCAAGAGACAGTAAAGCCAGTAATGATAATGATAATGATAATGATAACGATAGGCAAAAACAAGTTGCTTTCTTTCCCATGTCAAGCGCTCCCTTTAGAAAAATATAAATAACTGCGGGCTATTTGCATTCCAGTCACATTCCGGCCACATTTCAGCTTCAATCCATGCGTTATTTATTCCATTCATTATCTACTATTTTTAAGATTTTTACTAGTACTTTGTTAACTCTAAAACTTATGCCTAAAATGAAATTTTAAATTCCACTCCCCCATCATAACAGGAATTTAGTATTT
>CAZJXH010000083.1:0-13688 GCA_964549475.1 uncultured Oscillospiraceae bacterium | reverse complement strand
TTTCTGTCCTTTGAATCTCTGAAGAAGCAATTTATCTTTTAAATAATTTTCTTTTTTCTTCTGATATTCAGTCATGATTTCTATGCAAGGGTTGCAATAGCAAACTCCTTCAGATCCGTCCACAAGAACGACATCGCCGCTTGTAAAGCATGACAGTGAATCGCCCAGATTAACAATAGCAGGAATCTCAAAATTGCGTGCCATGATGGATGTGTGCGAATTTTTCCCTCCTCCGCTTATGATGATTCCGGAGACATTGCGGATATCCAGCGTAGCGGTATCCGACGTGGTTAAATCGTCTGCTACAATAATAGAATTTTCAGGAAGACAGCCTGGAGAATTTTTTGTAACATGCAGCAGCTGCATCAGCAAGCGATCTCGGATATCCTTAATATCAAAAACACGTTCCCGCATGTAAGCATCGTCCATCGTTTCAAACAATCGGACCATCATTTCCATCCCGTTTTGCGTAGCCTGTATTTCATTTATCCGATCTTCTTTAATCAGACGCCGAATTTCATCCGTTAAGGTCGGATCTCTCAAAAGCATGATATATGCTTCCAGAATATTCGTCTTCATTTCGGAATGCTCTGTCTTTGCCTTTTCAAGATATTCCTGTGTCTGATTAATAACTGCAAGAAGAGCATTCTCAAAATCATCCAGAGAAGATTCTGTCGCAGAATCGCAGTAATTAATACTGGAAAGGTCTATTTTTTGAAGAATGAATGCATTGCCGATTCCGATTCCCGGAGAAGCCGCAAGCCCTTTTATAATATTTGTTGAAGTCATAGCAGATCCCTCTCTCCTTATAAGATATCCTCTTGGCACTTAGTCCGGCAGACCGGATTCCACTAAAGAAACAATTTCGAGCAAAGCACACTTTTCCGCCTCGCCATCACAGATCAGTTCAATTTCAGTACCGCATTTCACTGCTGCAGACATGGTATGAATCACGGATTTTGCATTAAATTCTTTCCCGTCTTTTATAAAGGTAACTTTGCATGGATATGTAGCGCAATGCTTTGCAAAAGCGCCTGCAGGGCGCGCATGCAATCCAAGTGGATTGGTTATCAAAATTTTTTGAGATATCATACAGTATTTCTCCTTAATATTTTATTATTTACCATTCATAAAAAATTCAACAGCCAGATAAATTTTAATTCTCACAGGTTATATACAAAGCAGCCTCCCCGATTTCACGGTTCGCACAAAGAATAATATCGGTTCCGTCTTTTCTTCCCGGGAAAACAGCAACATTACTCGGCCCGCTTCCGGACTCAATTATTGTACAGTCAATTTTTGAAGTTTTTTCATCATATACTAATGCAAACAGTTCTCGGGCACCTCTGCGTGCTCCGCCGAGAAAAGCGGGTCTCCCGCAAAGCGTTCCTCCCCATACTACATGGCCAAATTCAAAATCACCGGAATATTGATAAATTTCACGATATTGGCCATTGATTTTTTTATTTAAAACAAATCGGTTTCCATGAAATGATTCAATCGTTGCTATTTCAAGCTCTCCGTCCAAGTCGATATCAGTAACAGCCATGTCGCTTACCGGGCGGTTCAGAATCTGTTCAACCGTCCATTTTGCAGAAGGAACCGACGGCGGCGTTACTAAAAAAACACCCTCTTCGGCTGCAACCATTGCTGACATGCTTTTATTATGAGCAATACGCACATATCCGTGATTTTTCGTCAATCCTTCTTTGATTACTGTCAGTTGAATCGGATCCGAAAGGTTTTTTGGCAGAGGTGCGACAATCAATTTTCCGGGATCAGACCAGTCCTCTTTGTTCTTTTTACTTGTTGCAAGTGTACAAAACAGGAGATAATGGACCGATCCAACTGATATGATATCAAAACGATGGATATAGGGCAATTTTAGAATTGTTTCCACGATCCATCCGTTTTCCGAAGGCCTGGCCCAGACAAGAGTGGTATCCTGCGCCTCAAATCCGCTTCGGAAATTCTGTACAGCTAAAAAATCGCCGTTTGCTCCCGGAACCGGTACCATTGACATCGTCCCCCCAGGAGAATCCCACACAGTGGAGCGAGCGAGTGTTTCCTCTTCAAAGGCATAGCATGGGCCATTGTTCTCTGCAGCCAATAAGAAATGTCTCTTATTGTCTATATGGACCATTGCTGTGGCATAGCAATGATCCAGGGAGCATAATTTTTGTTTTGTGAATTCCATTGTACCCTCCATTTATGTGTATATGATCATATAATATTCATTAAATAATATATTATTCTAATTTTAAATGAATAAGCGCCTTTTTGCAAGATGTATTTCAATTATTTATTCGTTTTATGTATTTATTATTGATTTAGTACTTTTTATGATGTATAATTACAAAATAGATTCTTATATTAGGTACATATCGGTAACATATCATCATAAAAATGCCACGAATTGACATATGTATCCGTATTATGATCATTTAATCTTTTGGTTTGAAAATTTTAGTATTTGAATATTGAGATTATAATTGAAATAATTTGGTTTACGGAGGGAAAATGCTGGATAAATTAAAGGAACAAGTCTTTCAAGCGAACATGCTTCTACCAAAATATCAACTGGTTACATTTACCTGGGGAAATGTGTCAGGAATCGATTCTGATCGACGTTATATGGTTATTAAGCCATCAGGACTTTCGTATGAACTCATGACGGTCAACGATATGGTCGTTGTGGACATGGAAGGAAGAATCGTGGAAGGAGATTTCAATCCGTCTTCCGATACCCCGACACATTTATATTTATACAGGCAGTTTAAAGATATTGGGGGAATTGTACATACCCATTCTCGTTGGGCCACAAGCTTTGCGCAAGCGGGGCGCCCAATTATTCCCTTTGGAACAACACATGCAGATTATTTTTTCGGAACTGTCCCATGTACACGCGAATTGACAAACGAAGAAGTTGCAAGTGAATACGAAAAAAACACCGGTATTGTAATTGCACAGACAATCACGGCAAAAGAGGCAAAAGAGATACCGGCCATTCTTGTAAAAAATCATGGTCCGTTCAGCTGGGGAAGAGATGCCATGGATGCGGTTCATCAGGCAGTGGTTCTTGAAGAAGTCGCCATGATGGCAATTCAAACTCTGATATTGGCTCCAGATTCCATTGCCATCCCGCAGTATTTATCCGACAGGCATTATTATCGAAAACATGGCATCCATGCATATTATGGGCAAAAGGAAAAAATCGATGAAAAAAGCTGATTTTTCTGTTGGGCTCTATGAAAAATCAATGCCGTCCGCGCTGTCTTTACAAGATAAGCTGATCTGTGCAAAACGCTTCGGGTATGATTTTTTAGAAATGAGCATCGATGAAAGCGAAGAGAAACTTGCACGGTTGGATATGACGAAATTTCAGCGGCGTGAACTGGTCGAAAAAATGTTTGATGAGAATATTGGCATTCGAACCCTTTGCCTCTCCGGGCATCGAAAATATCCACTGGGCAGCAATTTCCCGGAAGTAAGAACACACAGCATGGAAATAATGAAAAAAGCCATTGCCCTCTCCTGTGATTTGGGAATCCGAATCATTCAACTGGCCGGATATGACGTCTACTATGAAAAATCCACAGCAATAACCCGTGCATGCTTCGAAGATAATCTTTATCGCTGTGCTGAAATGGCAGCTCGGGCAGGAGTGATCCTTGCTTTTGAAACCATGGAAACGCCTTTTATGGACACCGTTAAAAAAGCCATGTTTTATATTAACCGCATTCAGTCTCCTTACTTGCAGATTTATCCAGATATCGGCAACTGTACTAATTCCTCAAAGATTTACGGTATAGATATAATTGAAGATATGACCGCCGGTAAAGGTTTTGTGGCCGCGGTGCATCTGAAAGAGACAGTACCTGGAAAATATCGGGATGTTCCTTATGGAGAAGGTCATGTTGATTTTCCACAGGTCATTCAATGTGCTTGGAATATGGGTGTGCGAATTCTGGTCACGGAATTTTGGGATACTCCTCTTCTCCCATATGAAATACATATTCAGCAGTCAAAAGCATTTATTGATCAAATGATTCTGAGAGCATTATTTTAATTTTGTATTGAGTGATTTCTCAACCATTACCTCTACTCCGTGTGAGGTTAAATTTTCAAATACTTCTTTTATCGTTATTATGTGAAAAATCAATTTGAGCTTGATTTTCCCCATTTTGAAAATCGCTGCAATCTTCATCGATTGGTATGGTTCCAGATAAATAATCTCCACTTTGTTCCACGGAATAACAAATCCGAATTTCGCAACGCCTTTATCCATTAAGCCCCGTTTAACAGCGAAACTTGCAAATACAGCCAGGATAGCTGTTGTATTACGAAAAGTATTGATGAGTGCCGTCGAGAAATCCAATGGGAAAAGGACTAGAATAAAAAGCAAGATTATTACCGCTATAAAAAAATCATCTTTCCCTTTGATTTTAATCTTTTTATTTCTTGTAATAATAAGATAGGTTTCAAATATTAAAACTATCAAGAATATAATGGTTAGCAGCATACTAAGACCATACTCCATGTATCAAACCTTCCTTTCTCAGTGCAGATTGCCGATCGAGTCTATGTCGCGATCATTATATGATTAATATGATCATATGTCAAGAAACAATATTTCATATCTTGCGATTGTTTTACGATATACGTCTTGTTATACGGTAATATGATCGTAAAATTATCAAAATGATCAATAAAAAGTATTGATATACGAAAAATTATATGATATTATGAGCGCATAAAGAGAAAATGTAGTAAGATTTTCCAAACTCACTATTAAGGAGTACACAGTATGTCGAAATTAGATGATATCACCAGAGAAAAATGGATTTTAGGCGCGTTTCCTGAATGGGGAACATGGTTGAACGAAGAAATCGACGCAGAAAAGGTCGAAAAAGATAAAGTAACGATGTGGTGGCTCGGTTGCACAGGAATTTGGATCAAAACGGAAAATCAAACAAACATTGCAATCGACTTGTGGTTTGGAAATGGAAAACGGAGCCGGAAAAATCCTTATATGGATGAATTTCATCAAATGAGAAACATGACCGGAGGTCGTCTTACTCAGCCGAATTTACGAGCGGCTCCGATCGTTTACGATCCTTTTGCGGTTACCAAGGTTGATGCGGTATTGTCTACTCATTACCATAACGATCATATCGATCCCTATTTCGCTGCCGCAGTTTTAAAAAACTGCGATGAAAAGGTACCATTTATCGGGCCGAAAGAAAGTGTGAATCGCTGGATCAGCTACGGAGTGCCGCAGGAACGATGTATCACAGTAGTACCGGGGGATACCGTCAAAGTCGGCGATGTCAATATTGTTGTACTGGATTCCTTCGACCGTACTTGTCTTGTTACCGCAAATGAAGATATAAGAGGGATTTGTCCCGACAATATGGACGAAAAGGCAGTGAATTATCTGATTGAGACAACAGGCGGCAATATTTACCATAGTGGAGATTCTCATTATTCTGTGTATTATGCCAAGCATGGGAAAGATCACAAAATCGATGTCGCGTTTGGTTCATTCGGGGAGAATCCTGCAGGGAATCAAGATAAAATGACATCTGTGGATATACTTCGTATGGCAGAAGCCCTAAACACGAAGGTAGTCATTCCTTTCCATTATGATGTTTGGACTAATTTCAAAGCAGATCCTGCTGAAATTCTTCTTTTATACAATTATAAAAAATATGTTTTACAATACCGCTTTAAACCCTTCATATGGGAAGTCGGAGGTAAATTTACTTATCCGGATGACCAGGATAAAATTCAATTTCATTATCGCCGTGGATTCGAAGATTGTTTCACCGATGAGCCAAATGTTCCTTACCGTTCAATTCTATAGATAATTTCATATATGGGGGGGGTGCACGATGTTAATTAAAGAGTTAGTAGAAAAAAACAGAGTTTCATTCCATGATTCCTTTCCAGGGTGGGAAGAAGCTGTGACCGCTTCTTGCGAAACGTTGCTGGCTGATGGTTCGATTGATTCTTGCTACGTCGATTCGGTGATTGATTGTGTCAAAGAGTTTGGTCCTTATATAGTGCTGGCTCCGAATATTGCAATGCCGCACTCTCAAAAAGGAGCAAAAGGAGTTCATGCCACAGCGATCGCCTTTATGAAAGTAGAGCAGCCGGTTCATTTTATGGATAATAATCCAGAAAAAGACGCACGCTTATTTTTTACTCTGGCTGCAAAGGACAACGACGAGCATTTATCAAATATGCAGCAGTTGGCGGAATTACTTTTTATGGATGGATTCATTGATGATCTGCTTCGTGCAAAGACTATCGCCGAGTTACTGGAAATCGATCAGAAATACAGTGTGTCCATTTGATCAAGCCTGCGTTCTAGCATTCTGGATATAGGGAAGGAATAAACCATGTCAATCATCAAGCTGCTGGTTACCGACTTGGACAAAACTTTACTGAACGATCAGAATAAAATCGGAGAATACAGTGTATCTGTCTTGAAAAAAGCCCGCAGACAGGGGATTCGGATTTGTTTCGCTTCGGGAAGGCATGAACAGATGATGAAACTGTATGTACAGATTGTTGGCGGAGTGGATTATGTAATCTCTTCGAATGGCGCAATGGCAAGAGGAATAAGTACTGGACGCATTCTGGCTCATGATGTTTTCCCGCAGAAAGCGCTGCTGTCCATTCTGGATTTTTTACAACGAAAAAACATGAGTTTTGTTCTTTATTCTGCGGAATGTGCATACTACAGGCAGCCTCGGGTCATTATCACAAAAGGAATGGAGGCTTACGAGCGACTTGCGGATTCAGAACACATCCAAACAACGGTCTTGCGAAAAGAAATCGACTTGTCCAGTACTGCGGAATGGATTCATAATATTGTCAAAGCAGTGGTTTATGAAGACAGACCGGACTTCATGGATGAAATGCGGGAGTATGTGAGCTGTTTGGATGAGCTTTGTATGGAAAACACTGGCAAAACAATGCTGGGGATATTTAAAAAAGGAGTTTCAAAGAAAAGCGCATTGGAAAAAATCATGGAAGACCTCGGAATCGAAAAAGAAAATGTTGCTGCTTTTGGAGATTATGAAAACGATCTGAGTATGTTTGAATGTACAGCAAATATGAAAGTGGCCGTTGATAATGCAGTCGATACACTGAAAAACAATGCGGATTATATTACGGAAAGCAATAATGAGGAAGGCGTGGCGCGATTTATTGATCGCATGATATTATAAAGAAATTTTACAAGCAGTTCAGGGAGGTGAAATGAAATAATATAAAATTCCAGGACAACACGAAAAGCTTTGCTGCTCTTTAATTTTTGTGTTTAGCATTCCAACAAAGAGTAAATACAATTCAAAGGTGGGGAGAAATCATGGATTACATTCTAGATTTATTGTTAAAACAAATTTTTGGACAGCCATTCTTGCTTATGGCAATTGTTGTTTTTATCGGCTATATGGCGATGAAGCAAAAATTCTCCAAAGCATTGTCCGGTGCAATGAAGGCTGCAATCGGCATTCTTGTGATGGGAATGGGATCAGGAGCATTAATTGCAAACTTCGGCAAGCTTATCACAGGCCTTCAAAAAGCGACCGGAATTGCTGGAGCGGGACTTAATACTTACCCTACAATGACAAATGCTTTTGAAAAAATGGATGCGATTCTTGGAAAAGGACAAGGAGCCACATGGGGAATCTATACATTGCTTGTCGCATTTATTCTGAATCTTGTTCTGGTTGCACTACGCAAATATACAAAAATAAGGGCCGTGTATCTTACCGGTAATGCAATGATCGTACAAGCCGGTATTTCGACCTATATTGTCTGGCGTTTTCTTGGACTGGGAATGATTCCAACGGTCCTGATTGCTGCTGCTGTTACAGCACTTTACTGGGGTATCTTCTCGACCATGCTGATCAAGCCTACCCAGTTGATCACCAATGCGGATTTTACTGTAGCTCATCAGCAAATGTTTATGGACTATGTGGCTTATAAAGTAGCACCAAAACTAGGAAATCCAGAAAAGGACGATATTGAAAAGAAAAAGATGCCTGCATCTTTAAACTTTTTACAGGACAATATTATCGCAACTGCACTTGTCATGTTCATTTCCACTGCCATCATCGCACTTGTCATTGGGAGCAAGCAGCTTGACTGGCTGAGAAGTGCAGAAGGTTTGAACCAGGCTGGATTTAAAAATAATTTTGTTTTTGTTTTGTGGATCGCTTTTACTTTGACTGCGAATATTGTAGTATTGCTTTCTGGCGTTCGTATGTTTGTCGGCGAATTGATGCTTTCATTCAAGGGAATATCTGAAAAGCTTCTACCCGGTGCGGTTGCTGGTGTTGACTGCGCAGCGATATTCGCTTTTGCTCCAAAATCGGTTGTTCTCGGTTTCCTGTTTGGTACAGTGGGACAGGTTATTGGGCTGCTCGGCCTTCTGATTTTCAAATCTCCTATTTTTCTTGTTCCCGGATTCATCCCTCTGTTTTTTGATAATGCAACCATCGGCGTTTTTGCAAATAAATTCGGCGGATGGAAAGCAACTGCCATCATCTGTACTGCAAACGGCATGATTCAGATTTTCGGATCCATGATTGCCGTCAAAATGATGGAAATGACCTGGTGGCAGGGTAGCTCGGATTATGCTACAATCTGGATAGGAATTATTGGTATTTTTAAAGGAATCGGTGCATTGCTGGGTATTCCAATTGCAGGATAATGATTTCAGAATGAATTTGTCTGAGTCCGGATTCGGAATAGAAAGGTGTTTGAAATGTTAAATATTTTATGTGTGTGTGGTAACGGAATGGGAACAAGTACGATTTTAAAAATCAGTGTTCGAAAAATTTGCTCGGAGAACAATATTGATGCTATTGTCGAGTCTTGTTCCTTTGGAGAGGCCTTGTCCTATCTGCCGACAACGGATCTGATTCTGACCAGCCCGGAATGGGCTACGATGCTGCCTCCCAGCAGTGCGATCATTGCAGAGACAAAAAATCTTATCGATACCCCGATTGTTCGGGCGACGTTGCTTGATGCAATTAAAGAACATTTCCCGAGTGAATTATAATGAATGGATATGAGATAATAAAAGCGAATGTAAATTTTAGTAATCCTGATCGTATCGGGCTGCGTTTTGACCGTATTGCAAAAAAGGGGGATGTGTTTCGAATTTTTGTTCTTCCGCCCAAAGATAAGCGAGAGATAAGTAAAACATTTTCAGTCTGCAGGAAGGTCAGGCCAGGCAACGGCGAATACGATGAATGGGGCTGTCTTTGGAAAAGCAACGATGAAACAGGCGCTGACATGGGTCAAGTAACCAATATTCCCCTCTCAGACTGGGATCTGCTTGACTGTTATGTATTCCCTGATCCGAAGGCGGACGGCCGGTTCGACGGACTTGATGAGGCACTTGAAATTGCCGAAGAAAAAGGGCTGTATGTTCAGCTTAACAGCCCCCAGTGCATATTTGAGCGGATGCATTTTCTTAGAGGATTTGAAGATACCCTTGTAGATTGCATGATTGATCCGGAAAATATTGAACGTCTCGCAGAAAAGCTTGCCGACTACCAGATTGGCATCATTGAAGAAGCTTTCAGGTTAGGCAAGGGAAGAATCCACTGTTATGATACGACAGATGACTGGGGGACTCAGCAAGGGTTGATGCTTGCGCCGGAAATATTTCGGGAGATTTTCAAACCACAATATAAACGGATTTTTGACAAAGCAAAAGAGTGTAAAATGGACATTCGCTTTCACACAGATGGAAAAATCAATGACATCTTGCTTGATCTGATTGAAGTCGGTGTCAATATCATTAACATTCACCAGCCAAAGCTTGTTGGTATTGCTGAAATATCAAAAATCGCCCAGGGAAAAATTTGTTTTGAAGCAGCTGTTGATATCCAGGCAACTCTGCCTACAGGAGATAAAGCGCTTATTGAACAGGAAGTAAAGGATCTGATTGAAAAGTGGGCAACCCCGCAAGGCGGTTTCATCGGAGTAGAATATGGCTATCTGGATGCGATCGGAACCACGAAGGAATCAATGATGTTTGCCCTGGAGTGTTTTGAAAAGTATGGCACTTACCAAAAATAGAACGAAATATAAAAAGCGAATCCTAAATAACGATCAAGCTGCATCTAAAAAGCGGTTGAAAAAAGGTTATCCCTCTTCTCAGCCGCTTTTTGCATTTCTGACAATCGCAGATTTGGTCGGGATGGTATAACGCTTGCCTTCAAAACAGATCTCATTATTCCGGATCGCGCTGACAAAGGGGAACAGAACAGGGGTATGGCTGCCCCAGTAAGTCGGATCGCCGGTCCAAACGTATTCTTTGCCATTGTCTTTTATAGGAAATCAGTTCTCCGCCAACGGTGTCGACAATGGCTTGCGCCGCGCCGATTTTTAATGTTTTTTGCTTGAATTGCAACCACCCTTCATTCACTCATTGATTTATTGATCCGTTGATTATTGGATTGTCTATATCATATCATTTTCCTTGCGGATGGGTCGAATCAATTATTTATTCACAGTAAGCTCTCCTCGAAGATTCTCCGGCATCCGCTCGATGATTTCACGGCTTTCGTAGCCCTTGCTGTATAGATAATACAATTTTGCAACAGCGGATTCGACCGTCATATCGAATCCGCTGACAACACCGTTCTGTTTCAGCACAGCACTTGAAGCATACGCTCCAATGTCCACTGTCCCGTGGAGGCATTGCGTGCAGACCGTCACAACGGTACCATTGTCGACCGCTTTCCGGATCAGCGGCAGCAGCGCTTTATCGTATGCGGGAACATTCCCGGATCCGAACGCTTCCAGAACAAGTCCGCGCAGACGTTCTGTCAGGATCCCGTCGAACAGATCGAACTGAATGCCGGGAAAGATTTTCAGTACTGCAATCGGAATATTGTTTGCAAAGGGAACAAGGTGAAGGCCGCTTCCTTGCGGGAGGAAAAGCTCCCGGTTGTAGTTTATATGGATTCCTGCTTTTGCAAGAAGCGGGAAGTTCGGCGAATCGAATGCGTTCATGCCGTCCGCGGAAACTTTGGTCGAGCGGTTGCCGCGCATCAGCCTTCCGCCAAAGAACAGACATACTTCCGAAAGAGGAGCGCTCCCGGCGATCAGCAGAGAAGAGATCAGATTGTCCCTGGCATCGCTCCGGAGCTCGCAGAATGGGATCTGGGAACCGGTCATGATGACTGGCTTGTCCAATCCTTCCAGCATGAAAGAAAGAGCGGATGCCGTATAGGCCATCGTATCCGTTCCATGAAGAACGACAAAACCGTCGAATCGATCCTTGCTGGATTCGATCAGCCGGCCGATCTTTGTCCATTCGTCCACTGTGATATCGGTCGAGTCCAGAAGCGGATCGAATTCCATGAGCTCCCATTCCGGCAGCATGGGACTTTTTAGTTCGGGAATGGAGTCCAGGACATTTGCAAAATATCCCGGCAAAGGAGCATACCCGTCCTTTGTGACCGTCATACCGATGGTTCCACCGGTGTAAATAATACATATTTTTTTCAAACAGGTCTCCCCTTTTCCCCGCCTTATGGTGCGGCGTTCGTAATCAGCACAATGATGATGGTGGTGACAAGTGCGGCAAAAGCGACGGTCGATATCCATGTCAGTTTTCGATAGGATAGAATGTTTTCCATTCGCACCTTGATTTTAGCCCCGCCGAATGCCGCGACAAACATGTTTCTGCGAGCGGCAGCATTTAAAATGGCATAGGCATACCCCTTCGCTTCCTCGTTGTCCATTTTTCTCAATACCTTATTATCGCAGGAAAGCTCCATATCTTCGAAAAAATATTTAAGGAAAACCCAGCACATCGGATTGAACCAATGAATGCAACAGACAATAATGGCCGCGCATCTCCATACATTGTCATGACGCAGGGCATGGGCCTTTTCGTGCAGCGTCACATATTTCAAATCTTCTCCGCCGACACCCTTCGGAATAATAATTTTAGGATGGATCATTCCATATAGCGCAGGCGATGTGATCCGGTCGGAGATATAGATATTGTCTTTGTAAAGCGCTGCGCCTTTTATCTCCGTTTTTGTAAACATATAAAGAATGATTGCTGTCAGAATCGCCGCCAGGCTGACGACCGCCCATATGGCCGATGCGATGCGGAATACATTCTCCAGCAAAGCCGTTTTATAAACAATGGGAAAATAGCTGTCCGCTGCCATGAACGTGTTCGAAAAAATAAAATCCGGGAAGATCGATGATCCTTCATAGACAACGATCGCGCGTGTCGCAAACTGTGAAACAAGCGACATCAGACTGAATCGGTTCGCCGCGCCGAAAGGGATCACCAGCCGGATGAACGGCACCACCCATAGCAGATATGCCAGAGACTTCGGGATTTTCGTCCATCTGCGCAGCAAAAGAATGATCATCCCAGCCACACTGCCGACAATACTCATGTTGAGAAGCCAGTAGAAGACTTCAGAAAGCATCCTTATCCCTTCTTTCCAATCATCTCTTTCATCTCGGCAAGTTCTTCGTCGGTCAGATTTTCTCCCTGCAAAAATGCGGCGAAGAAAGCTTTCCTGGAGCCGGAATACAGCTTGTTGATCAGAGATTCTGTTTCAACTTTTTGCACCTCTTCTTTTTTCACAAGCGCGGTACAGACAAAATTCGGATCCTCACGCCGGATGATCCCTTTTTCAATCAATTTCTTAATGACGGTGTAGGTTGTGTTCTTGTTCCAGCCAATCCTATCATTAGCAAGCAAGCTTATCTGTTTTGCATTGATCGGTTCATGTTCCCAGAGAATCTCCATCAGTTTCCATTCGCTGTCGAATAATTTCATTTTTTCCATATTGTCACCTCCCGGAGTGTTGAAATCGCTCTTTTTTACAGACTATCTCAATCGTCTATAAAAGTCAAGTGACAATTAATCGATTTTCACTTTAGGTCCTGTTGATTTTCAAGTTTTATTCTTATTTCAACCTTACACCAGCTATCAGCCCGCCGCGGGTTCCGATGACCAGAGTGTTTCCGAACACGGCGGCGGAGGATTCGATGTTGCCGCCGCTGGTCGCTTCGGCTGTGCCGAATTTTCTTTTGATCTGGATCACGTCAAGCTTTTGTCCGTTGGCTCCGTCAACCAGATGAATCTGGCTGGCGCTGTCCGCCATCAGAACATAAAGGTTGCCTTCTGCATCGTATACGTCGACAGGAGAACTCCATCCATAACTCTTCATCTTATACTCCCAAACCAGTGCGCCTGTCTCCGCGTTGAATGCCGCCAGTGTGTTTCCACTGCCGTATCCTTCGCTCATGCAGATACTTGCAATGATCAGATTGGAATACTTCCCTTTCCCGACGATGAGACTTCCCATGATCCCGCCATTGATATCATTGCCTTGGTTGACGGTATCATTTTTTGTCCACGCTTTATATTCTTTACGCCAGATAACCGCACCGGTCATTGCATCCATTTTATAGACATAGGCATTGCCCTGATAATTACCGGTAATGGCCTGCTGGTTGTCCACTTCGGTTCCACAGTAAAGGTACAGGCGGACGCCCAGCTGCGGCCAGGTGGGAGTCCCATCCCTCGTATCAACCAAATTCCCTGTCCAAACCGGGTTCCCAGGCTACAGACCCACGCACTGTCGTTGACCCCGAAATTCACGTCCAAAACACCACCC
>CAZJXH010000082.1:0-13758 GCA_964549475.1 uncultured Oscillospiraceae bacterium | reverse complement strand
AAGTCTTTCGGCTTCCACATCGATAATCTCCAGAAACCGTTCGCTGACTTCAGGGTTCTTGATCGCTCCCTGCCGCAGGGTGTCGACAAAGCCTCGGATAGAGGTCAAGGGGGTTTTTAATTCATGTGTTACATTAGCAACAAATTCCGAACGCATCTGCTGCAATTTTTGCATTTGGGTAATATCCTGAAACGTGATGATGACACCGCCGAATTTCGGAGAAGCCATCGGCAGAGCGATGATTCGGAATAATTTTTTCCCTTTGCGTGTGTTCATCACCACTTCTGAGTATTCCGAGGTTTTGGAGCGAATGACCCGGATAACGATTTTTTCGATCTCGCTGTTCCGTACGATAGAAATCAGCGAATAGGACTGTGTCTCGAGATAAGCCGAATCCATGAATTCTTCCCGCGTATAACGGTTTACAAATGTCACTGACAAGTTGTTGTCCACCGCAAGAATCGGATTCCCGATCGAATTTAGAATCGCATCCATTTCCACGTTTTTATCCGCCAGTTCATAAACAACATTGTCCAGCTGTTCCGCCATTTTATTGAATGCACGGGACACTTCGCCGACTTCCGATTTATCATAAAGGCCCTGAACCACCCGTACTTTGTAATTCCCGCCGGACATCGCAATCGCCGCTTTCTTGAGGTCGATCAAAGGTCTTGTCACAAGAGTGGTTGCAAATAATCCGATCACAATCAGTGCAATCAGCGCGATGCCGACAACCAATACGAATTGGACGCCGATTGCATTCAATGTTTTAAGATAAGTGACCATGGGGATGGATGTCCGGATAACAAGATTCAATTCCGGTCTGTACTGGGCGTAATAATAAATATCCCTGTTGAGCGTTGTGCTTTTTCGAATGGCCTGCCCGCTTGATTTTGATTGGATCGCCGCTTTGACTTCCGGTCGGAACAAATGATTTTCCATGATCGATGCATCCGATTCGTTGTCGTATAGGACGGTTCCATCCAGATCGATTATCGTATAGCGAAGGTTCTCCGCCTGGGAATAGAATGTTGTTCCGAGCAGTTTAGCTATATCTTCGTATGGCTGTTTCTCCTGTAATTGCGTGGTGATAAGATTCGTGGCAGCCTGCAGTTTCGCCTCGTTTGTATCCCGATTGAAGGATTCGATGACATTGAATGCGATCAGCCCCGTAAAAAACACACTAAGCAGCAGTACTGTTCCAATCAATAAATAGATTCTTTTCAGCATGGTTTCTTACCTTTCTGTAAAGCGGTATCCTCTTCCACGAACCGTCTCGATGATCTGCGGGTTCGCATCGTCATCTTCGATCTTGCGCCTCAGCTGGCGGATATGCACATCCACCGTTCTGGTCTCCCCTGCATATTCATATCCCCATACGCTTGTAAGAAGAGCGTCCCTGGAGTAGGCAATCCCACGATTCAGCATCATATATTTCAGCAATTCATACTCCCGATGGGTCATCTCGATTTCCATCTCGCCTTTATAGACCCGGTGCTTCCCGTCATCAAGCCGGATGCCCGCAAAATTCAGAACCGCAGGGTCTTTCTCGTTCCCGGTTTCGGAAGAACCGGCGATTTCTGTGCGCAGGGATCCTCCAATCAGTTTGATGTACCGCCTTACATTAGTATTGACCCGCGCCAGGAATTCCCGGACGCCGAACGGCTTGGTGATATAATCATCCGCGCCGATGTCAAGCGCTTTGACCTTGTCCGCTTCGCTTCCTCTGGCTGTGAGCATAATGATTGGAATCATGTCGAATTGGGGGTCCTTCTTTATGGTTGTGCAAATCTCAAATCCATCCATGTCCGGCAGCATGATATCCAGAATAAACAGCGTCAGGTTTTTAAACGTGTCTTTCTGTTCCAGCATGCTTTTGCCGTCATGGAAAGCCCGAACAGTATATCCCTCGTTTTGAAGGTTGAATCCTACCAATTCGGAAATAACCGCATCGTCTTCCACTGTTACAATCAATGGTTTCATGAAAACCTCCTTGTCAATGTTGCCCCTTGACATAGAAAATAACCCACTCTGCGACGTTCTGGGCATGGTCAGCTATTCTTTCAAAATACTTGCTTATCATAAAAAGCTCCACATATTGTTCAATATTTTCTGAATCCACGGACATCAAATGGATTACTTCTTCTTTCAATTTCAAAAAAAGCTCGTCCACACGATCATCCTGCTTGATAATCTTCTGTGCCAGTTCGATGTTTCTCGTCACATAAGCGTCCAGCGCTCCGCGAATCATCTCTTTGGATATTTCAGCCATGGTAATGAGATCATAATGGATCATCACCCGTTTTTTGGTTGCCAATACCAGAATCCGTTCTGAAATATCACTTGCGTGGTCAGCGATCCGTTCGAGATCGGTAATCAGTTTCAGTGCGGATGTCACATCTCTCAGGTCTCTGGCTACCGGCTGCTGTTTTGTAATGATCTCGATGCACATCCGTTCGATTTCGAGTTCCATGTCATCGATGATATCATCTTGCTCCATCACTTTCCGGGCAAGCTCGCTGTCCTGCTCAATCAGGGCTGTAACCGCCTGTGCAATGGCATTTTCGACTGCGACGCCCATTCGGACGATTTCGGAATGCATCGCTGCCAGTTCTTGTTCAAATAAGTTGCGTGTGACCATTTTGCTCCTCCATCTGTAGCAATATAATTGATTATACCCTACTCTTGTCTAATTAGTAAGCCTTAGCCGAATCTTCCGGTGATATAGTCCTCTGTGCGGTTGTCTTTCGGATGGTTGAAGATATTTTCGGTGTTGTCGAATTCAACGATTTCACCAAGAAGGAAAAAGGCCGTTTCATCACTGATCCGTGCCGCCTGCTGCATGTTGTGTGTGACAATGATGATGGTATATTTCGTTTTCAGCTCATTCATCAGGTCTTCAATCTTGAGTGTCGACAAGGGATCCAGCGCGGATGTCGGTTCATCCATGAGAATGATTTCGGGATCTACAGCGATTGTTCTTGCAATACATAAGCGCTGCTGCTGTCCACCCGATAATCCCATCGCATTTTCTTTCAGACGGTCCTTGACCTCTTCCCATAACGCGGAAGCTTTCAGGCTGCGTTCCACAATTGCATCCAGATCGCTCCTTTTCTTGGTTCCATGGGTGCGGGGACCATATGCCACATTATCGTAAATCGTCATTGGAAACGGATTTGGTTTCTGAAAAACCATGCCAACCTTTTTCCGCAATTCCACTACATCATAATCCTTATAAATATTTTCCCCTTCAATGAGCACTTCTCCTGTTATTCTACAGATCGGAATCAAGTCGTTCATGCGGTTCAATGTTTTTAAAAAAGTGGATTTCCCGCAGCCGGAAGGACCAATCAGCGCCGTGACCTTCTTTTTTGGAATTTCGATGGTAATGTCTTTCAGCGCCTGCTTCTCCCCGTAAAATAAATCAAGGTGTCTGGTGCAAACCACTTTCTCGATGATCTCATTCTCCTTCATGTTCGTTGTCTCCATTTCTATGTCGGTTGATCGGTTCGTTGTCCATTTCAAATTCTATGCCGGCTGGTCGGTTCGTTGTCCATTTCAAATTCTATGCCGGCTGGTCGGTTCGTTGTCCATTTCAGATTCTATGCCGGTTGATCGGTTTGTTTGCGTTTTAAAAATCGGACTGTTCCTTCCTAATCCATTCTCCTTTTGAATTTTTTATTGAAAATAAAATCCACAGAAAAATTGATGATGATCACGATAATAATTAAAACCGATGCCGTTGCATAAGCGGCGTCCCAGTATTCCTGCCCCTTCGGTTCTGTGACCAGGGAGTACAAGTGAGTGGCCAGGGTCCTTCCGGGATCGAAAATTCCGGTCGGCAACCGGGTGACCATCCCGAATGTCAGCATAACCGCCGCCGTTTCACCGACAATTCTTCCAATGCTTAAAATGATGGCAGAGACGATTCCGGGAATGGCGGAGGGCAGAACGATTTTAAACACGGTCTCGAGCTTTGTCGCGCCAAGAGCGAGCGAGGCCTCCCGGAAAGAATCCGGAATCGCTTTTAATGATTCCTGTGTCGTTCGGATGATGGTCGGCAGGATCATGATGGACAGCGTCATGGCGCAAGACAGCAGAGAATATGACCAGCCCATCAGCGTGACAAAAAAGATGAATCCGAAAAGGCCATAAATAATCGAAGGAATTCCAGCCAGCGTTTCGGTCGTAAAGGTGATAATGTTTAATAATTTCCCGGGTTTTGCATATTCGACCAGATAAACCGCCGCCAGTACGCCGACCGGACAGGCGATCAGAATCGTCAGGCCGATCAGATACAAGGTCGACATGATCATGGGAAATATCCCCATTTCTTTCCGAAGCGCGCTATAACTCCCAGTCAGGAAATCCCAGTTGATCTTGGTCAGGCCATTGGATAAAACATAGACTAGCAAAGCAATCAATGAGCCGATGGTAATAAATGCGAAAAGGTAGATCAGTCCTTTTAGAATGATATCACTCGTTCTGATTTTTCTTTTTTTCTTTTTCGCAAGAACAATGTTTCCTTGTCCCATGAATCTCTACCTGTCCCTTTCATCCGCTCTCTGGTTTATTCGACGTCCGCTCTTGTTGATTTCTTTATTTTCTTGATTTTATCCGTTTTTTGATTGTTTGTCTTACGGATTAGAATGGTTAAAATAAGATTCAGCAGCATGATGAAAACGAAAAGAACCACACCGGTTCCAAAAAGCGCCTGCCGATGAAGCCCTGATGAATAAGACAATTCCAGCGCCACATTCCCCGTCATGGTTCGAATCATACTAAGAAGCGATGTCGGCATCTGGGCGCTGTTTCCGGCTACCATGATCACCGCCATTGTCTCTCCAATCGCTCTTCCCATTCCCAATACGATCGCTGCCATGATTCCTGACTTTGCAGCCGGAATCATGACCTTGAATATTGTCTGAATGGGGCTCGCCCCTAAAGCGAGCGAGGCTTCTTTATAGGTCGACGGCAGCGCGCGAAGGGAATTTTCTGTCAGCATGATGATGGTTGGCAGAATCATCACGGTCAGGACAATCACCACAGCCAGCAGGCTGTATCCGGGAACCCCTTTATCCGGTGATGTGAAAGTATTTCTTATCAGCGGGACAATGACCAGTATTCCAAAAAATCCGTAGATAACCGATGGAATCGCCGAAAGCAGGCTGATTGCCGGACGAACGACTGCGGCAACCCATTTTGGCGCGATTTCCGCTAAAAACACTGCGGTAAAGACCCCGATCAAGGTACCCAGACCTATGGAGAGAAGGGTCGCAGCCAGCGATGAGACAATCATGGTCGCAATTCCGAATTGTTCCTGCCCGGGATTCCATTCTGTTCCGAACAGAAACTGGAACAGCCCGATTTTTCCAATAGCAGGAGTTCCTTCATTAAACAGAAAAATCGTAATCAAGACGACTGCGATAATAGATATCGCGGCACAAATGAAAAATATTCCTTCTACTGGGCGTTCTTTCCATTTTCTTAACTTTATTTTCCTTTTCCGTTGAATTATTATCAATTCCGACTTTGATGTCTCTTCTGTCAGAGCTTCCATTGGCAGAACCTCCATTGGCATACCTCCTTTAATAAATTTCGGGGGAGGTGCATTTCTTTTGTTTTATAAGAAATGCCCTAACGATCCATACCAGTACTTTGTTAACTCTAAAACTTATGTTATCCGACGAGGAAAATTTCTGTAGGGCAAGGCGGTGGATAATTGACACCAACGCAGCCATACTGGAATTTAACCGGTGGTATCATATGGAATTAGAGTTAACAAAGTACTAGTTTATAGAGATCGTTTTTCCTGAAAATCAGGAATTGAAGGGTGGAGAAGCCTTTCTCCATCCCTTCAATCCTTTTCCATTGCTGATTCGAATCATTCTCCAGATGCATGGCCTATGCTATTTCAGAAGGCTTGATGAATTTCATCTCAGAAACAATCGCCTCCCCTTCCGGGCTAAGGGCAAATTCGATGAATGCCTTAACCAGAGCATTGTTTGTTTCTTTGTTTGTCAAAAGCAGGAATGGCCTTTTAAGGATATAGGTGCCGGCTTTGATCGAGGCCAGGGTCGGATCGACTCCATCAATCGTCACCGCATGTACGGAAGAGTCCACGGATCCAAGTCCGATATATCCGATCGCATTCTCGTCTGCAGCCACTCCTGTCAGTATTTTGCCGGTTGAATCCTGTGTTACTGCGTTTTTTGTGAAGTAATTATATCCGTCTGTCCCGCTTTTTTCTAATTTGAGCAGTTCGCCAAATGCTCCTCTTGTTCCAGAACTGGCTTCCCGGTTAAACACAGTGATTGCTTTGTTTGTGCCTCCGACATCTTTCCAGTTTGTGATTTCACCTTTAAAGATGGATATGATTTGGGCTTTCGTCAAACTTTTTACAGCGTTTTTCGCATTGACGATGACTGCGATTGCTTCAACGGCCAATACCGATTCATTCAGGCCCGCTTCTGTTCCGTCTGTTTTCAGTTCCCTTGAGCTCATGCCGATATCATTGATTTTTTTCATGGCATCGCTGATCCCGACTCCAGATCCGCCTGCCTGCACATCAACCGTAACCCCTTTGTTTTTCGCAGAAAAGGCTTCGCCCAACGCGCCCATTAAATCTTGAAAGGAGGTGGATCCGGTAATAAGAATTTTACCACTAAGGGTGTTGGTTGAATTTGAATTCGAACTTGTTTTTGTTGAACTTACAGAACCGGATGTGTTCGAAGTGATTGGTTTACATCCTGCGATTGAAATGAAGAGTGTTACGGATAGAATGAATGCTGCAACGGTTTTTAATTTTTTTCTCATAATATTTCCTCCACTGTTTTTCTTCTTCTTTTGCTTACACTTTCATCATATCAGGCATTGATTATCGTTGAATTAGCTCTGTGTAAAATGCATGTAAAAAAGTCAAGACAATGTTAGGAGAAAGAAAAGCTAGAAAGCAGGATAAGAAAACAAGGGAAGCCGGTCCTATAAATCGGGGTATATAAAGAATTTCGGGTATTTCTTAGCAGCAATCCGCGGATCAATCAATCCATAGTATAACAAGCAGCTTTACTTCTTGTAAAGGGTTGGGAAAGATCATTCGGAAATAAAAAAAGAACCGACTCCCTGTGCTCCATTCCAACCCGTTGATTCACAAGGGATAAGTTCCATTCCAATCTTATTATAGTCGTATCGGATTTCACCGTTTAAATTATGATAATTGTAATTCCTTCGTTGTTTCGTGCCCAGTCGCGGTCATTCCTCATCTGAGGTTTCAATTCAATCGTTTTGCGGCCGGGGGTCTCGAAAGGGCCGAATGCTTCGCCAGGGCAGAAATGTTTAATCTTGCCTTCTGACAAGAGTTCTCTCAGATAATCCCTTGCATCGGCGCGAATGACGCCTCCGACTCCAGTGGAACCATACCCGTGCACCACTTTGACACAATCAATCCCGACACGGCGCAAAGTAGCCAATTCAAGACGCAATCGCATCACAGCCTTCTCGCTCGAAGGTCTCCCCTCTTCCAAATTAATAATTCGTGTACCCATGATAAATCAAACCCCTCTTTAATAATAAAAATAACATCTGCAAACCGGCCTGTTATTTTTGCTTCATCATCTATTTAAAGACAGCTAATATACGTTTATGTGTTGTGATAAAGTATGTGAAGAATTGACTAAAAACCAAATGAATCCTTACTATTCTCAACGATTTTCAACGATTTAAAATCAATCGAATTCCTGCCTATGTCCATTGTATCACAAAACTGTATAAAAAAACCGAATTAATTATCAATTCACAAAAAAATGCCACTAAAACTGCCCTGCAGCCTCAGCGGTCATCAAATTACAAAAATATTTCTTGTAATTTCTCTCTTTGCACCATATGTTGGATTAAAATAATCCAGAAGAATGAAAAGCCCTGCTTCTCAGTCGACATTCCTCCGGATTATTTCTCACCAAATAAGTTCAAGCGAAACATCATGGTCTCGTCTTCGGGATCTTCGCACAAAATGCTCGCCTCAACCAGTTTGCCACCTTCAATCAGCTTGACAATTCCTGCCAATTGACTGAGCTTGCTCTTCAAGTTGAACTGATCGCCATCTTCTGTTATCAACATAACCTTGCCCTTGCAACGGTCCAACACATCGATAAAAGCTTTGGGATCCACGTTGTGCATGCTAAATGCTCTTGCCATATAAATTAAATTCCTCCTTTCATATGTACTGAGTTTATTATAACAAATATAGACGAAATAGCAAGCCTTTTCTGTAAGGTGATTGCGAGTTTTTCAAATAGCCATTTTGATTTTCGTTGTGCATAACGCTGTATTATAGCGCACTGATCTCTTGCATCCGTTCCATGATTGGAAGATGCTGTGTGCATAAACGTTCGCATTTTCCGCATTTTGTGCATTGTCCGGCGATCTTTTTCTTGACTGTCCAGTGGTTTTTCAATCGGCTGGTGATTTCAGCGGCATTGGATGTGAATATTTTCATGTTGTAGGAATCCATCATCTTGGGAATCGGAATACCGGCCGGGCAGGAATCACAGTATCCACAGCCTGTGCACAATTTATCCAGCGATGCATTCAAATGGATTTTTAGCTCTTCAAACTTTTCACTGGTTAGTTCTGTATACGTTTGAGCCGCAGCGATATTCTCATCGATTTCCTTCTTTGAGGACATGCCGGATAATGCAACGGTAATTTCCTTATGGGAGATATTGAATCGCAAAGCCGCCTGGGCAATAGTATCCGATGTTCCCTCCATCAAGTAGGAGTAGAATGATGGATTTCGCGGGATCAACCCGCCCCCCAGCGGATTCATGGTTACGACACCCATTTTATGCTGATAGGCAGCCTCAAGGCCTTCCTGGCGAAATGCAAAGTTGGTTGCGTTATATCCCAGTAAGATTCCTTCATATGAGCCCTCTTCCACAATTTGTCTGATTTCCGAACCGCTCGCATGAGTGGAAATACAAATATGGTCGATCAATCCCTCTTCTTTCAATTTCAACGCCCCCTCATAAGGACCTCCAGGAGCCATGACCCGTTCATAGTGCCGTAAATTGAGGATGGCCCACATATGAAGAAAATTGATTTTTTGAATATTCATCCGTTTCAATGACGCTTCGCACCGGCTTCTGACCGCATCCGCTGTTGGATCATTCAAAATCGAGCTTTTTGTAGAGACATAAAACGGATGCGGCATGTTTTTAAAAGCCAGTCCGAATATGTTTTCAGATTGATCATCGCAGTACCCCGGCGCCGTATCGAAATAATTGATTCCTTTTTCACTTGCATAACGCACGATCTGTGCGCAAATCTCCGGATCCTTTTCGTATTCCTCCCGAAGAAACCGCATTCCGCCAAATCCCAGTGCGCTCACCTTTTTCCCGGTTTTCCCATACTCTTTGTAAATCATATCGTCCGTCCTTCTTCCATCCCTGTTCCCCGGTTTCCCGTTCCATTTCTCTTTTTTGCGGGTTCCTGGTCCTGTTCTCTATATCCTTTGTCTCTATCTCTTTTTTCTCTTTCTCTTTTAATTCTTAATCCTTTTATTCTTTGTCTTCTTACCTGTCATCTTTTTGGCTATTGTCTTTTTGGCTATTGTCTTTTTGCCTGTTGTCTTTTTGCCTGTTGTCTTTTATTTTTTATCGTTTTGCTTTTTATCGTTCCGTTTTTTGTCTTTCCTTGTCGTTAATTGCCCTGCTTGAAACAAAATAATGGATTTATTCAAGCATCGGAATAAATCCATTATCGTCCATATATCTTGCAATTGTTATTTAGTAGTGATTTCTCTTCTTAATAACGATTCCTCTGCTTATTCGCTGGTCTTCGCGTTTTTCTTCACCGCTTATCGGAACAAATCCTTCACGTTCTTTCCGTCCAGGTCCATGTTGCGTGTTATCGCAGGCATATTGCCAGTGACCGGGTCTTTCGCATAGTCCAGTACGAAAATTTTATTGTTCAGCACATTGACGAAAATGCCGTAGGAAAGGCTTGCATAAATTTGGGTATCCCCGGTTCCGTCAAATTTTACCGCGTGAAGGTAATAATTATTGGCATAGGTGCCGGCAACCTCGTCTTTATCGTATTCCGCATAGAAAATGGTTCCCTTGTATGAATTGAGGGATCCGATCGGTTTGGCTCCGGCCGGGTGTACCTCCACCTGGTTCTTTCCGTCGATATCCATGACTTTGACAGCTCCCAGGGCGGTCTGATAAACGATTTTGCCGTTTCCAATGACAAAATCATCAATAGCCTCTGTCGAAATCTTGTTTGCATTCGTTCCGTCGTCTTTTGCTATATACAAGTCTCCCGCACTGTTTGTATAGTACAGGTTCGAATTAAAAAGGATGAACGTATAGATTTCGCCTGTCGCTACGGCGGTTTGATTCTTACCGTCCAGATCCGACTGATAGACATAGGAATCGGTTGATTCCTTGGAAGGCTTGCTTATAAAATAAAGATGCTGCTTATAAATATTCATTCCATAGCAATAGCCCGAATTAATATTCTCCATCTGGGTTCCGTCTGTCTTCATCCGGAAAAGGTTATAAGTGCCATCAATGACCTTTCCCTCGTTTCCTGAAAAATAAAGCCAGCCGTTGTTCACCACGAGGGACCAGCCGAAGCCGTTGAAAATCGATGTGGCGGTGCTGCTTCCTTTCGTTGCTTTGTAAATATGGGCGGCATTGTTTGTGTCAAAAGACGCGTAATACTGGTCTGTTCCATCGTCGAAATAATACTGCCCGTTCATGATGTTTCCCAGGTCATCGACATTCACCCCTTTTGATACGATGGAGGACTTTGAAGTCCCTCCGGAATTTCTGCCGAAGAAATAGTATATACCCCCTCCGATCAATCCCAGTACAACGACGCCGATGATCCCGATAAGCAGTATAGGAGCTTTTTTTGTTTTTGGGGCATTAAACCCCTGCGGTTGTGGAGAATATGCCTGTGCGGCATACGGTTGCGTGTAATTTTGCTGCGGAGCGGTTGGTTGTGCGTAATAATTCGGCTGCGGAGTATAAGACTGGACGGGAGCCTGCTGCAGCGGCGGAACCGGAGCAGCCGGCGGTGGCGGCGGCGGTGGAGAAGTTTGCTGTGTTGTGGTTTGTTGTGCTGGAGCAGGCGGGGTTATTCCGGTCGAACTGCCGCAATAAGAACAAAAACTTTCGTTGTCGTTGATTTGTTTTCCACAGGATTGGCAGAACATAATAAATCACTCCTTTTCTTTCTTCTGATGCAATACCGCTTCTTCATCGCAGAGGAAGTGGTATTATGTGCTTCTCTCCCCTATTTCTCAATAAGAACATGATAATTGAAATAACTTGTCATCTACGATAATTTTACTCTATTTACCAGCAATATGCAATTTAAAAAGCGCTGGAATCCGCTAATACCCTATCGGGATCCGGTTCGGATCCAATCATTTCTTTTGCTCGATATTCTTGTCGGACTTGCCTGTTTTATTGGTTTTACGCGACCAAAAAAACCAGAAGAGGCCTCCTGCGGCAACAACAATGAGCACAATCAGCGTCACATCGGAGTAAGTACTGAAAAACCCGGCGATCTGCTCCCAGTTCTGTCCCATTACAGCGCCAAGATTGATCAGGACGACATTCCAGATAAAAGTGCCGACCGTTGTCAAAACAAGGAATTTTCCCATTTTCATCTTGGCCATTCCGGCAGGAATGGAGATAAGACTGCGGATGATGGGAATGAACCGGCAGAAGAAAACAGTTATTCCTCCTTTTCGATTGAACCAGGATTCCGCATTATCCAGATCTTTTCGTTTCAATCGAAGAATCTTTCCCCATTTGTCAATAATCCACACCAATCGTTCCTTGCTGAGCAAACGGCCCAATCCATAAAGGATGAGCGCGCCGGAGACGGATCCGAAGGTGGAGAACACGGAAACCAGCCAGACATTCATCTCTCGGGCAGGATCGGTGGCTAGAAATCCGCCAAAAGTCAGAATAATTTCAGACGGAATGGGCGGGAATATGTTTTCGATGGCGATCAGCAGCGCGATCACCCAGTAAGCGACGATTCCTTTGAATTGATCCATGATTCCAATAATCCAACCTTGCATTTTTATACTCCTTAATGGTAATAATAAAGGGAAGAGTAAAGGGGATTGTATTAATAACAATAATTTCATAAGGGACGGGTTTAATGATGTCCCTGAATAAAATCCTCCCCATTATATAGCATAGTCAAGACAATAGGCAAGAAAAAATAAATCCAGGCAGGCTTTGGGTAGACTTTAGCAGGTTTGGGCAGGCTTTAGCAGGTTTTGACAGGTTTTCATGTTTTGACATGTTCTAAAGTTTTAAAGTTTTAAAGTTTTCATCTTTTCATGCGGCATCTTACCAGTAAACATAAAGAGTGCCCGGCACGATCTCCAATGTGACTTTCTCGTATGGAAAGATTTCTCCGTCGACATTGAAACGCATGGAGCTTTTTG
Source organism: uncultured Oscillospiraceae bacterium (assembly GCA_964549475.1). Classification (GTDB taxonomy): domain Bacteria; phylum Bacillota; class Clostridia; order Saccharofermentanales; family UBA5734; genus JBBQKF01. The sequence continues at coordinate 1,286 of CAZJXH010000082.1, read as the reverse complement.
CGGTGACTTCAACGATTTTACCCCGATAGGATATCGTATCTTCGAATGTGAGAATTTTCCCTGACAAAAGCCCGGGCAGATATTTTACCATGCGAGGGCGCTTGACATTTTTAATGACAACAATATCCAATAGTCCGTCATCGATTTCCGATGCGGGAGAAATCGGCATCCCGCCGCCGATATAGCGGCCATTTGCGATCGAGCAGACCAAAATCTGTTCCGACAGCACATTCTTTCCATCAATTTTCAAGGTGATGTCCGATGGCTTATAATGAATAATCGTCTGGATGACGCCCCATAAATAAGGAAGCATCCCGCCGACGTATTTCTTGGCTTTAATGGAGAAATCCAGTACAGAGACATCAAATCCGATCCCGCAGACATTGATGAAAACCTTCCCGTTGATGGTTCCCACATCCACCGGCCTGGCGGGATGGCTAAGGATGAAATCCAGAATTTTGAACGGTGAATTCGGAAGATGCAGGGATTTGATAAAATCATTGCCGGTCCCGGCAGGAATGATGCCAAGGCATGTCGTTGAATGCATCAATCCGCGTGCTACTTCAAACGCCGTTCCGTCGCCTCCGATCGACAGGACCATTTTGATATTCTCCTGAACGGATTGCTGCGCGAAGATTTCCGCATGGCCTGCATACGCAGTATAAAAAGCCTTGTATTTGATTCCGAGCTCATCCAGACGGGCAAGGATTTTTACTGCGATTTTCTCCGCACGCCCATTTCCGGCAGTTGGATTGATGATGACATGCATGGTTTCCATTCACTTTCTCCTTTGAAAAATTATTTTCCCGGGTTAAAGCAATTTTCCATTTGATGAATAATATTAGAATACTACTTTTTTGTCGTTATGGAAACGATATTTTTTGGGCGCTCCTCCACGCTCCTCCACCCCTGTTCTGCCTGATAAGAGCTTCGTACGAGAGGCCCCGAGGAAACATGGGCAAAGCCGGCTGATAATGCTTGCTCCCGGTACCATGCGAACTGTTCCGGTGTTACATACTCGATGACAGGATGGTGATGGGAAGACGGAGCGAGATATTGTCCGATTGTCAGAAAATCACAATGATGCCTGCGCAAATCTGCAAAGACCTCCAGCACTTCCTTTATTGTCTCTCCCAATCCAAGCATGATCCCCGATTTTGTCAGCATTGCCGGATCGATGGCCTTCACGCGGCTCAGCAGTTCCAGGGAGCGCTGGTATTGTGCCTGGGGGCGGACACTCTTGTAGAGTCCGGGAACCGTTTCGATGTTATGATTCAGGACATCGG
>CAZJXH010000081.1:0-13832 GCA_964549475.1 uncultured Oscillospiraceae bacterium | reverse complement strand
GGATCGCAGTGGCTGTAATTAAGACTTACAGTTTTGAGTCTTTGAAAAACTTCCAGTCTTCTACTCCACTGTAAGCCGCTCTGACGTTCGCTACATCATAAGTGCCCCAGTCAATTGACTTGATGATACCTTCCCGGATCACGGCTTCATCATCCACAATCAGCACATTAACCACAACAATCTCCTTCCTTTCATCGTTTCCTTTGATAACAAACGGCTGTTTGACAATCACCGTTGTTCCCTCCCCCGTCCCGCTAAAAAATGCAATCCCGTATTGCTCCCCGAAATAGAGCTTCAGCCTGTCATTCACGTTCTTGATTCCCAGGCCCCTGTTGGATTGTCCTACATTTTCCAGCAGCCGGTTTATTTCCTCGATATCAACCCCGATTCCATTGTCTTTGATTTCATAGATCAGATTTTCCCCTTCTTTTCGGATCGATACCGCAATGCTTCCCATCCCGTCCTTCTTGTCGATGCCATGGATAATCGCGTTCTCCACCAGCGGCTGCAGAACCAGTTTGATCACCTGGCATTCAAGCAGGTCCTCCTCCACCTCTATATCGAACGTGATCTGATCGCCGAACCGTTTTTTTTGAATGATCATGTAGTTCCGCACATGATCCACTTCATCCCGGAGAAGGGTGAGTTCCTTGCCGCTGTTCAGGCTCAAACGGAACATCTTGGCCAGGGCCTCCACAAGCTTGCTGGTTTCAAACGCTTTTTCCATCCGGCCCATCCAGTAGATCGTGTCCAGTGCATTATACAGGAAGTGCGGGTTGATCTGCGACTGGATGGCGGAAAGCTCCGCCTCTTTTTGCTTGATTTGGATCAGGTAGACCTGGTTGATGAGTTCTTCCAGCCTGGCTGACATTTTGTTGAAGCTTCTTCCAAGCATGGTGATTTCGTCATTGCCGGAAATCGTCATTTGCACATTGAAATCCTCATTTTCGATTTTTTTCATCTGCAGCCGCATCTTTTTCAATGGGCTCAGCACTTTGATCGAAAACAGGAAAACCGCCAGGATGCAAATCAGCAGGCTGGCTCCCATCACCCCCAGCATGACCACCTGTAATACACGGTTTTCTTTCAGTAATCCACTCAAAGGAACAATGTTGATGATTTTATAATTCAGGTTTTCGATAACATAATAGGTAATCAAATCCTCCTGCCCTTTGAGGCTTGTCTGAAAATATCCTGCTTTTGAAGGATACAATTTGCTGTCCGATATGTCCGCATCCAGTTCCTGCCCCAGTCGGTTCTTGTCCATGGCGGAAATAATCCGGTTATTCGCATCAACAATAATGAGATCGTTCTGTTTTTCAGTAAATTCACTACTGTAGATCTGAGATATGCTGCTCTCTCTGATATTGATTTTCATAATGGCGAGATTGTTCGTGATTTCATACATATCGTTAATCACTCGAATCATCGAAAAAACATTCGTGGAAGATCCGTCATAATTGATGATTTTCCCAATATTCCAGACATACCCGCCTTTCAGCCCGATAATCTGTTTTTCGGTTTCCTCGTCCATCGGATTGGAAGCGTTTTTCGTATCCATGGAAATGCCATTGAAGCCTTTAAAATAGATGGAATTGATATAGGTCTTGGAGCTGATGAGATACAGGAGCGATTTTTCCAGATTGATTTTTTTCGCGCTGATGCTGTCCTCTCCGTTTTTATTTTCGAGTTTGAAAAAGCTCCGGACCTCTTCGTTCTGTATCAGAAAAAGGGACATATCGTGGGTGTCTTGGAAAATAAACTCGATTCTTTCCCCAATTTGCCTGACCGTATTCAGGTTTGAAATACTTACTTTCTGCTGAATGATTTTGGAGGACTGCATATAAGAAAAAATCCCTATGGTCAGAATAGGAATGATGATCACAATAAATGAGAAAATCAAAATTTTGTATTGTAAGCTGAAAAACCGGTTCTTCATTCCTTGCTCCCGAATTCTGTCTGTTTTTAGCTTCATTGTACCACAGAAACATCGGAAAAGCAGGAAAGATAGGGACGGTTCTTTTGTTTCAAAAGTGCAATATGGGTGCAATATGGGGACGGTTCTTGTATTTCATAAACGAAATAAAATGAAATACAAGAACCGTCCCCATATTGCACCCATGTTCCATCTGTTACGAATCCATTCCTTTTCGTAAGCAAATTTCCTGCATAACTATAAAAAAGTCGACTTATTCTGTTTAATGGTGTAAAATATACATCAAGTATCTATTCTTGTATAAAAACAGAATTTTACTAAAATATATGAAAAATGCGGGTGATGACAATCAGTTATCAATTTGTTCCATATTTGTGGGTATCTTTGTTTCTGACACTGCTGATCGTAACATTGATGGTCTGTGCTGCGAGAAACCGTTCCGTAATGGGCGCACGCTTCCTTTTGCTGACATTGGCCCTGGCCGAAGTCTGGATTGCAGCACAGGCGCTGGAAATGGCAGCGGTTGATTTGCCGACCAAAATCATATGGGCCAACATACAATATGTACCGATCATGCTGATTCCTGTGTCCTATCTCTATCTGACCCTTCAGTTCACGAGGCACGAGAGTTGGCTGCAGCGACGCTGGCTGCCTTTCGTGCTTTTCATTGCGCCTGTCGCAGTGAATGTTCTATTATGGACCAATGATTTCCACGGGCTGATCCGTCAGAATGTCTTTCTGGACACCAGCGGTCCGTTTTCAACAATAGGAAAAACCTATGGCCCGCTCTTCTGGGTGTTCGCGGCCTGTAATTATGTGATCACAATAATGACCATGATTCAGCTTGCGAATGCATTCAAAGAAAAGATCAAATTGTATCAGAAACAGATCATCTTTCTTTTTATCGCTGTCCTTATGCCTGTGATTGCGAATCTGTTGCAGATTTCAGGGTTGAATCCATTTATTGTTGATATTACTCCAGCCTTTTTAGGAATATCCGCACTGATCATGTCCTGGGGAATTTTGCGGTATCGCTTGTTTGATGTCATTCCGATCGCCCGTTCCATCATCATTCAGGAAATGCGGATCGGGATGATTGTATTTGATAATGCGGGCAGATTCCTGGATATCAATCCGTCTGCCCGAAAAATGTTGAATCTTGCATCGGAAAATCCGATCGGCCGTTCGATCGAAACTGAACTGAGCGGCATTCCTGATTTGATTCGGATTTATAAAGAAGGAAAAGATGCGATTTGCGAAATTAATTTCGAGAACAAGGGGATCCATAATTGTTATGAGGTTTCCTTTGCCCATGTTAAAATTTCCGAGAAGGATTTTATCGGATGGCTGCTTCAGATCTATGACATTACCGAGAGAAAAATCGCAGAAGAAATCATCCAGCATGCAGCCTTCCATGATGCTCTGACGGGATTGCCAAACCGGAATTTCTTTCAGGTCCTGTTTTCACAAGAACTGGCTCATTCCAGAATGTGCGGAGACTTTTTAGCTGTAGTTTTTTTAGACTTGGACAATTTCAAGACCATTAATGATACTTATGGGCACGATGCCGGAGATATGGTGCTTTGCGGGGTTGCGGAAAGGCTGAAAAATGTATTGCGCGAATCCGACATCATCTCGCGAATCGGAGGAGATGAATTTGCCATTGTATTGCCTCGCGTCGGAAAAGATGAGAAAATCGAGGTCATCGGGAATAAGATACTGGCAATTTTCAACGATGACTTCAATTTCATCGAAGGCTCCCTGCATATTCATGCGAGCGTCGGGTTCAGCGTGTTTCCTCGGGATGGGGACAATGTCGAGGTTTTGCTGAAAAAGGCCGATAAGGCAATGTATCAGGTAAAGAGCGACATTAAGAACAATTTCTGTATCTACAAAGACTAGTACTTTGTTCCCTCTAAAGCTTATGTTATCCGTCGAGGAAAATTTCTGTAGGGCAAGGCGGTGGAATGAGGAATACTGTATGTGTTCCGATTGACACCAGCGCAACCATATTGGAATTTAACCGGAGTTCATTCTGTCTTCAGGAATTTCTCATACCGTTTTGCGGCTTCTTCCTGCGCTTTAACCCGGGATCCATTGATCTCTTTGAAATGATCAATCAAAAGCTCCACCAGTCTTCCGTCAATTCCACCGTTGTCAACCATATTCCTCAGGACTTTTTTTGCACGATCGTCTTCCATTCCCTTCCGATATGGCCGGTTCTCCGTAATCGCGGTAAACACATCGGCGACGGCCATGATTCTTGAGCCCAGAGGAAGGTTCTCGCCCTTGATATGAAATGGATAGCCATTGCCATCCAATCGTTCGTGATGGAAAGATGCCCATATATTGATTGTTTTGAATTGCTCGATCGGTTCAAGGAGATTATATGTAAAGTAGGTATGGGAACGCATTTCATTGAATTCCTCTTCGTTGAGCTTGGCAGGCTTTTCCAATACTTCTTTGCTAATGGCAATTTTACCAAGGTCATGCAAATTCCCGGCGATGCTCATCATTTTACACTCATCCGGCGACAATCCGGCTAATACCGCAAGCAGCTCCGCTGTAGTCGCCACTCCGGCGGAATGCCGCGAGGTGAAACGGCTTCTGAAATCGATGATTTGGGAAAAGACCGATGCCAGATCCACCACGTCGTCTGTGTCCAGAATCAAAATATTAAACGCCCCGATATCCGGTATTTTTTTTATCGGAGAACTGGATACCAGATCCAGCCAGATATATTCTTTTTTACTGATTTCAAGCAGCGCATCCACAAAAGATGGTTTAAAAACCGAGTCGGTTTTTTCGATGATATCCGAGAGAATCCCCGGCAATTGCGTAATCACGTTCTGATTCGGCGACAGCCTGGTGCAAATGTAATCCGACAGATTGAGGAGATGGCTCAGTAAAGGGACTTCCGTGCCTTTATACTGTCTTCCTTCCCCGTAGTCCCATGAAACATGGTGGAACCGAATGATTTTGCTTGATTTTTTTAGATGTCTGGATTTCTCTAGAAGTTTCGCTCCCCGGAATGCATGTTCATTTAAATTCATGCGTTTCAACGCCCTGATTTCGTGGATCTCTTCGATGGAAAGCGCGCCAATATCATGAACCAGCGCCGCCAGAAAGGCCTCCTTTCTCTGACTGATGGTCAGTCCGGACTGTTCTGCCAGGCGAAAAGCGATGTAGGCAACTTTTTGATGATGCATGGTGAGATCATTCGACACAAGATCCTGCGCGTTGGAAAGACAGACAAGAAGCTCTTCCAGATTGATTCTCATTTTATTCATAATAATCCACCTCTGCCTTTATTTACTTCACTGGAAATTCCGGGGATTTTCTTACGTTTTTTGGTCCGGAACCGACTGTTCGATATCACGGATATCGCTGATCCGGTTTTCTGCCTGGCGTTTCAGGAGAGGAGTGCCATTTCTGTCCATTTTTGCTTTGAAAAAGAAATTTTTTGCGTTTTTGATATCGTTCCGTTTCAACGACAACTCCCCCATGATAATACAGAGCTGCTGTTCCTGGTTCGGTTCGATTTCGATATTCTCGTAGACATACATATAAGCGTCAAGGGCCTTTTTTACGGTTTGATCCTCCATTGCCTTATCCTCGCAGTCCTGATAGATCCGGCTCAGTTTCATCAGAAGTTTTGCGGTCTCCATATCATGTTTTGCAAAACATCTGGGAGCGCACAGCAGTGCAAGGTAATATCCTGCAAAAACAGAATAGGTCGTCTTGTCGACAGTAAAAGCCGTTCCGACTTCGGACCTGAGGGATTGCAGCTTCTGGAGAAGATCTCCGGTCGGTTTGTCCAGCTTGTCGAACATTTTTGTGTCGGCGCTGTAAAGACAGTGTGGACAAGTTACAATATCATAATAAAGAGGCTCGATTCCTACAAAGTGGTTGCGCAGATCCCGATCCGTGCTATTCACCATCAGTTTGGAGGGAATGACTTTCCGTGCTTTGAAACTTTTCTTGCAAAGTGGACAGGTATAGCTTTTGTCCATCAAATAGGTCTGGTCCTCTTTCTGCAGCGGCAATTGATTAACACCGTGCCCTTCAGGAAAGAGAGAGAATCCATCATTGTGGGACTGTGCTTGCACAGCCGGAGCCGGAGCCGGAGCCGGAGTCGGAGAGGAGGAAGCAGCAGATGCAGAAGGGGCAGCGGGGACTTTTGTCTTGACTTCCTTTGTTTTTACAACCTTTGCGGCTTCTGATCCTGGTATGTCCAAAGAAGGCAATGGGGGTTCCGCCCATGGATGTCCGTTTTGCTTTTCATAGGCAGTATTGATATGATCCAGTCGGATGCACATCTCTTTCATGATCTCAAAAGCGATTTCGGGCTCATCCCCGATAAACCCTATTACATTATCCTTGTTAATCGGCAGCACGATCACATCATTGAGTGCGATTGCGGTGGATAACGGTTTTTTTTCTAAAAACAGCGCGGTTTCACCGAAGAAATCTCCGGGAGCGACTGTGGCGATCATGTTGACATTCTGTTTCTGGTCGCTTATTACAATGCCAACCTCGCCTTTCAGCACCACAAACATTTCTGTACTGCTGCCTGCTTCGGCAATAATGGTTCCACGTAAGAATTTTTTTGCGCGGGAAAGATTTTTTAGTGCACCAAGATTAATCAAAAGGGCACCTCCTCATTAAAATTGTTTAAATTGTCGTAAATTGTTTTAGACTATAAAGTCCAATGATATTATAAACAACAATGATCCCATCTGCAACATGTATTTCCCTTTACAGCAGGGCAGTCGCTTACGAAAAGAAATGGAGCATGGGGACGGCAGGTTGCGTAATAACTCAGGGTGCAACATGGGGACGGTTCTTGTGTTGCATTTTATTTCGTTTATGCAACACAAGAACCGTCCCCATGTTGCACCATTTGATTACACGGTTAACTGCAACAGTTTGTTTTCGTCATGCGTGACATACAATAAAAGCAGGGAATCTCGATTGATTTTGATTCCCTGCCAAATGAGTACGCTTTTATATCGAAATCAACCGCTTATTTCTGATAGCCGTGCGCCTGGGCAAGCATCATATCTTTCACTTTCATCAGCCGGGTGGTGGTGCTTCGCTCGTTCTCATCCAACTTCATGGTGATGTATTTGATGGTTTCCTGATATTGCGGAATCATGACATGTTCCAGTGCATTGACGCGTCGTCTCGTCTTCTCAATCTCAGCAGCCATCAGTTGGCATGATTTTTCGACTTCGGCAAGCCGCAGCATTTGCGGCAGCGCATCCGAGAGGGATTTTATCGCAGCATCCAGATCGCAGGAGGTAAATGCATAGCCATAGGAATAAATATCATTCTTGTCATTCGTTTTTTGTTTGACCTGATAAACCGGAACCATGACGCTCATCACATTTTTTTTCTCGATTTCGAGTGCCAGTTCTTGCTTTGGCACCATCAATGCCACATCCAGAACTTCATTCTGCATGATGCTGCGCGCAATCGACATATGGCTGTTCGCCGTTTTAATGGACTCTTCGACTTTAATGCGCAAAAGCTTGTTTTCCCTTACCAGTTCTAGAAACTGACGCATCAGCTCGTCCCGCTTGTCCTTTAGCAGTTTATGTCCGCGCAAAGCCATTGCGAGCTTTTTTTTCAGATTGGTTAGCTCCATTCTTGTTGGATTAACGCTTAAAATTGCCACAATAACCTTCCCCTTTCTCTAAAACCCGACTTTACTCTTTGTCATAATACTGGATCAGCAGTTCATCGCTGATTCGTTTCAGTTCGGTTCTGGGAAGGATCTTCAGAAGTTTCCATCCAAGATCCAGGGTTTCTTCAATGCTGCGGTTGGTATCATATCCTTGTGAGACATACTGTCTTTCAAATTCATCTGAAAACTTCGCATACAACTTATCTACTTCTGTTAATGCGGATTCTCCGAGAATGACCATCAGCTCTTTGCAGTCTTTCCCTCGGGCATAAGCGGAAAAAAGCTGATTCATTGTATTGGAATGATCAGCGCGGGTCTTCCCCTCGCCTATTCCCTTGTCTTTCAGTCTCGATAAGGACGGCAGAACGTCAATCGGAGGAATAATCCCCTTTCGGTATAGGTCCCGACTCAGAATAATCTGTCCCTATGTTATATAGCCGGTAAGGTCGGGAATGGGATGGGTTTTGTCATCCTCGGGCATCGAAAGGATCGGAATCATTGTGATACTGCCTTTCTTGCCTTTCTGCCTTCCTGCACGCTCATAAATAGTCGCAAGATCGGTATACATATATCCCGGATATCCGCGTCTTCCGGGCACTTCCTTGCGGGCAGCGGAGACTTCGCGCAAAGCATCCGCGTAATTGGTGATATCGGTTAAAATAACAAGCACATGCATTCCTTTGTCAAAAGCAAGATACTCCGCAGCGGTCAGTGCCATTTTGGGGGTGGCAATGCGCTCAATTGCCGGATCGTTGGCAAGATTGATAAATAATACCGTTCGATCAATCGCGCCGGTCTCACGGAAACTTTCGATAAAAAAATCAGACTCCTCAAAGGTAATTCCCATCGCAGCAAAAACAACAGCAAATTGCTCGTCCGTACCGCGGACTTTAGCCTGTTTCGCTATCTGTGCCGCTAAATTGGCATGGGGCAGGCCACTTGCCGAGAAAATCGGGAGTTTCTGTCCGCGAACCAGAGTGTTCAATCCGTCAATAGCGGATATCCCGGTCTGGATGAATTCCTGCGGATAATTCCTGGCTACCGGATTGATTGGCAGACCGTTCACATCCATTCGTTTCTCTGGAATAATCTCGGTGTCGTTGTCGATGGGCCTTCCTAGTCCGTCAAAAACACGGCCGAGCATGTCCACCGATACGCCCAGTTCCATCTGACGTCCCAGAAATCGGATTTTGCTGTTGGAAAGATTGATTCCTGTCGAACTTTCGAATAATTGAACCAATGCGTTTGTTCCATTTACTTCAAGTACTTTGCAGCGGCGTTTCTCCCCATTTTCCAGTTCAATCTCGCCGAGTTCATTATATGCAACTCCCTGGACGTCGCGGACAAGCATCAAAGGGCCGGCCACTTCCTGGATTGTTCTATATTCTATAGGCATCAGAAATCCTCCTTCACAATAGAATCCTGCATCTGAATCTGCAATTCCTTCATGATTTTATCATATTCGCCCGAAATCTTCTCTTCCTTGATATATTTGAATCTGCCAATCTGCTCTCTTATCGGGAGAGTGGAGATGATTTCAATGTCCCCCCCCGCATCAAGTGTTTCACAGGCAATATCATAGAAAGCAAGGATCAGTCTCATCATGAGCAGTTGTTTCTCCAGGCTCGTATATGTGTCCACTTCGTGATAAGCCAGCTGGTGAAGGAAATCTTCCCGGATTGATCGTGCTGTCTCCATTTTTAGCCGGTCTCCGGCGGATAATGCGTCCATGCCGACAAGCTTGACAATCTCTTCCAGCTCCGCTTCACTTTGCAGCAGGCTCATCATCCTTCCCCGAATCTTCATCCAGTCCGGCGAGACATTTTGCTCATACCATTTGCTTAAAATATCGACATAAGAGGAATAGCTTGTCAGCCAGTTGATTGCTGGAAAATGGCGTTTGTATGCAAGCTTCGCATCAAGTCCCCAGAACACTTTGACGATTCGAAGAGTTGCCTGGGATACCGGCTCTGAAATGTCGCCTCCCGGAGGAGAGACCGCGCCGATTACCGACAAAGTGCCTTCCCGCTGATCGGATCCGAGCGAGATCACTCTTCCGGCTCTTTCATAAAACTGGGCAAGACGACTGCCAAGGTAGGCAGGATAACCTTCCTCCCCGGGCATTTCCTCCAAACGGCCGGACATTTCACGCAAGGCTTCCGCCCATCGAGAGGTCGAGTCCGCCATGAGAGCAACCGAATACCCCATGTCTCTAAAATATTCAGCGATGGTAATGCCGGTATAGATAGATGCTTCCCGAGCGGCAACAGGCATATCGGAAGTGTTTGCAATCAGTACGGTTCTCTCCATCAACGACTTGCCCGTATGAGGATCGATCAATTCCGGAAATTCATTCAATACGTCTGTCATTTCGTTTCCGCGTTCTCCACATCCGATGTATACAACAATATCCGCTTCCGCCCACTTTGCCAGCTGGTGCTGGGTGACGGTCTTCCCGCTTCCGAAAGGGCCCGGAATAGCTGCTACACCGCCTTTTGCAATCGGGAACAAGCAGTCGATCACGCGTTGTCCAGTGATCAGTGGTTTATTGGGCGAAAGCTTTTTGGTGTAGGGACGGCCTTTTCGAACCGGCCATTTCTGCATCAGTTTGATTTCGATATCGGTTTTTTCTGTATGAATGGTTGCAATGGTGTCGACAACCGTGAAATCGCCTTTTTCGATATGCTTGATTTTGCCGGTGATTCCGGCGGGCACCATGACCCGATGCACAATGACATCGGTTTCCTGAACGGTTCCGATAATATCCCCGCCTATCACATCCGCGCCGATCGCAACAGTTGGTTCAAAGCACCATTTGCGGTCTCTTTGGAGAGAAGCGATCTCAATTCCCCGGGTCAGGTTGTTGCCGGTCATTTTCATTATTTCATCGAGCGGCCGCTGAATGCCGTCAAAAATGCTTCCGATGAGACCCGGCCCAAGCTCCACGCTCATGGGCTCTCCTGTAGATTCAACCGGAGCGCCGGGGCCAAGTCCCGATGTCTCCTCATATACCTGGATCGATGCTTTGTCTCCATGCATTTCGATGATTTCGCCTATCAATCTTTCCTTGCTTACACGAACAACGTCAAACATGTTTGCATCACGCATTCCCGAAGCGACCACCAAAGGTCCTGAAACCTTTAAAATCGTACCACTGCTCATCCGGCACCCCTCATTCCTAATTTAATATGTCTGATCCGACAGCCTTTTCGACTGTTCTTTTCATGTTGGCCAGTCCCATTCCCGTATTCCCGGTAATTCCAGGAATAAGAATGATCGCCGGAGTGATCCGGCCTTTGAACCGGTTGATTTCCTCCGGGATTTTCGCGGCAAGCGCTTCTGTGATATAAATAACCGCATAATCACTATTCGCCATTTTACGTAATGACTCCGCCGCAAAGGATGCATCCTCCGCCGGGTATATTTCGAGACCCAGGGCAGCAAATCCGCAGATACTGTCCTTGTCTCCCATTGCTGCTATCCTAGGCATAAAGTTGTCGCACCCTTTCTCTGATTATTTCGGTCGGAATCGCATTATGCTTGCAGGATAAAATCATCCGGACCGTTTTGATCTCGGTATCTTTTGCAATGAAATAGGCTATCAGCGGGGCAATGCCAAAGCTGATATACTTTGCCTTTATTGCATATGTAATCACAATATCATCACACCATTTCTCAAATGCTGTAGTGGATGTCTTGATATGTTCCACCGCTTCCCGGTACATTGTATGGGAAAGATACTGGGTCAGCTCCTCTACGCCTCTTTTTGCGGTCTCCTTCAAAGCAGATTTCTCGAGTGTTTTCGTTTCACATAAGGCGATTTCGAGAAAAGCTTCGTCTTTTCCTGTCTGTGCCGCACGAAGCGCGATTTTGACATTTGCCGCCACACAGAAGAGTTCCGCCAGCTCTTTTGCAAACAGGCTTCCTGTTTTATCTGCTTTGGCCATCATACAGTTCAGTGCCATCGCATCAAGCAGGATATCCGCCAGTTGCCCATCCATGGTGCGGATCAATATTTCATAGGTCTTCTTTGCCGCATCTCTTGCGAAATCTGGAAGATCTTCGAGTTTTTTATTATCAATGGCTTCCCGGATCCGCTCGGGATCGATCAGGGAAGGCACAAGAAAAGCATCCGCCCCTTTCTTGTTTGCGACATAGGTCTTCAGTGCGGATTTGATATTATGAAAATCATTTCTAACAATCAGAAATTCCAGTTCGCTCTTATCGGGTGCGATCTCGCATAAAAGCTGCCAGGCCTTCTCGGCCTGCCGTTTGAAAACCGTATCAATGTCTACAGGATTCTCGGTTTCGATCCAGCCTTTATCCTCTAAAAATTGAAGCACCCCTTTCGCATTATCAGCCGCAACCATCTGCTCGATATCCGCCGTTGAAAGGAGGCTCATCTCATTCGCCCTTATTCGTGCAACAGCATAAACATAAGCGGTCTCTTTCATATCGAGTCCCCCATAAAGAGTTCTTCATTCAAAGAATCCTTGATTCTGTCCAATGCATTGTCCAGCAGGGCATCAAAAGAGCAGTTCTGCTCAATATCATTATAAACAATCACGAATCCACTGTCGATGTCAATTGGATCGCTGCTGATTGTAAGTGATTTTTCACTATCGTGAAGCATCTCATTGACCGTCTCTTCGAAATTGGACGGGATCCGGATCAGATCGCTTTTCGAAAACCGCAGCAGACCGTTTCCTTTTTTTGCATATTCCTTGATAAGTGACTGAACAATCTCGAAATATTCCGTTTCCGGCAGATTCTTTGCTTTGCGCATCGACTCGCTGATCACTTCGTTTATAATCTGGATTTTTGCTGCCAGAATTGCTTTTTTTCGTTCATGCCCGGCCTTTGATATCGCGAGTTCCTTGTCGGTCATGCATTTTTTCTTTGCAGCGTCAATCATCTGAATCTTTGTGTTTTCGGCCTTATTTTGGGCATCCGCGAAAACAGCCTGTGCCTCCGCCTGTGCTTTGCTGATGATCTCCCCACAGGCAGTAGAACAGTCATTCTCAATCTTTTCAATGATTTTTTCTATACCGTTCATCCTAAATCACCCTACTTCAAACTGTTAATGGTAAGAATGGATACTAGAAGAGCTAAAATCGCATAGGTCTCGACCATGGCCGCGAATGAAATCGCCTTGCCGCTCTGATCCGGTCTCTTTGCAACAATCCCGACCCCCGCAACTGCGGTTCTGCCTTGATAAACAGCCGAGAACAAACCAACAAGCGCAATGGGCATGCAAGCGGCAAAATACTGCAGTCCCTGTATCAGAGTAAGTGGAATGGGATCGCCTTTCAAAAGGCCGATCTGGCTAAGGGCAAGAACTGCGGTCAAAAGTCCGTAAAGTCCCTGTGTGCCGGGAAGAAGCTGTAAAATCAAAACCTTGCTGAACTTTGACGGATCTTCCGCAATAACCCCCGCCGCTGCCTCACCCACCATTCCAACTCCTTTAGCGGAGCCGATTCCTGACATTAAAGCAGCCAATATCGCACCGAATACCGCAAGCACAATTCCGAGATCATTCATTTTAATTATCCTCCTTGAATTTGATATATTTCGAATTTATTTTCAGAGGATGGAAGGCACGGCCGCCACCCTCGTAAAACTTTGAAAAGAACTCCACGAATTCCAGCCGGTTTGAATGAACATAAGCGCCAAGTAAATTGATCGCCATATTCATGGGATGCCCCACAAGAAATACGATGGTCAGCAGGATTCCTTTGAAAACAAGGTTGCTTGCCATCGACCCCATGAGATTGATCACGCCGGCGATGCTTCCCGTCGCAAGCCCAAGGGCCAGTAAACGTGAATAGGAAAGAACATCACTCAGATAACCCGCAGCAATATTGTAAAAGCCATAGACGCCTCCGCCCAACCGGACGAATATATTCTTTGATGCCCTTCCTGCAGTAAGAATGATCAGTACCACACCAGTCAGCGCCATATATTTCCCGATTTCTGAAAATACAGCCGGTATACTGACCAGGACACTTCCCGCCAAAGGAGCGACACCCAGGATAAACAGATAGACTGGAATCACATCAAATACCGCATCCGTCTTCCTTCCCTCGCTCCAGCAAATTTTGAAGTGTACCGCCAGGCCGACAAACAAGTGGATGATTCCAAAGCAAAAGGCTGCCAGCAGAAATTTGATCGGATTGCTGATCGGGTCAAACCACAGGGCCAGTTTCG
>CAZJXH010000080.1:0-13882 GCA_964549475.1 uncultured Oscillospiraceae bacterium | reverse complement strand
CTTTTGATTCATAAAAATGAACGCTCAGTATATACAGCAAAGTATATTCCAAAAGTAAAATTCCGTTTTACAGTTGATTCAAATCGTACGGAGTCTCCTGATAGACATAATAGTTCAGCCAGTTTGAGAACAGCAGGTTGGCAGAACTTCTCCATCGCACAACAGGAATTTTACCAGGATCGTTTTGTGGAAAATAATTCTTTGGCAGATCGATCGGCAGTCCTTTTTTCACATCCCTTACATATTCTGTCTTGAGGGTCAATGGATCATATTCCAGGTGTCCCGTCAAAAATATCTTGCGGCCGTGCAGATCCGCAATGGCAAACACGCCGGATTCGTCGGACTCCGCCAGGAGCCGTAGATCCGGGATCTTAACGATATCCTCGCGCCTGACCTCGGTATGCCGGGAATGTGGAACATAAAAAACATCATCAAACCCGCGAAATAGTTTCACGGGTTTCGACCATTTATTCTTGTGTTCAAAAATCCCGAACATTTTCTTCGGAATGTCGTATTTTGGAATGCCATAATGGTAGTAAAGTCCTGCTTGCGCGCCCCAGCAAATATGCAGGGTGGAATATACATGGGTCTTGCTCCATTCCATCATGGACGCCAATTCCTCCCAGTAAGCGACTTCCTCGAAGGGCATCTGCTCGACGGGCGCACCCGTGATGATCATTCCATCATATCGTCTGTTCTTCACGGCATCAAACGTTTCGTAAAAATTCACCAAATGGTCTTCTGAGATATTCGTCGGGTGGTAGCTTGAGGTATACATCAAATCCACTTCCACCTGCAATGGCGTGTTTCCTAATAATCGCAGCAATTGGGTCTCTGTTGTGATTTTTAGTGGCATCAGATTTAAAATCAGAATTTTCAAGGGGCGGATCTGCTGGTTGTATGCAACCGTATCGCGCATCACAAAAATATGCTCTTTCTCTAGTGTGTCAAATGCCGGTAGGTTGTCGGAAATTCGTATAGGCATATCCTGCTTTTCCCCCTGTCGTTAAGAATGGATTGCTGCGTGTTCTATACAGAATCAGTCAATCCATAATCCTTATATTATAATTAAAAATAAAAGCAAATAATAGCATTATCTTTTGAATGATTGATTTATTATATCATTTTATTCAAAATTTTCCATTCCGTCTATCATTATTTTGCCGGAGAAATGCTTTGGAAATAGAATTTTCACCGGATGAACTCATTCAGAATCGAATTTCGGGGAACAAGGTTCAAATCAATGCGGGGAATCTTGCTGGTAGCAGCCAAAAGTCGTTTCGCCTCGTTCAATGCCAGATCGATCTGGGCAAATCCGATGTGTTTCGTAAAATTCGAGTCGACATTTGATCCATCGTAATAGTCCTTCAGGGCTTTTGCAATCATATCATGCGCCATGGGGGCAATGCAATAGAATTCGTAGGGCAGAATGGAATTGATGTACACATCCGCATTCGCCAAATATTCCGCGAAATAGGAGCCTTCGGCCTGGTCGAGCATGGGCCAGTAATCGATCGTCGCCAGTGCGGAAGACCCCCGATGCAGCACATCCCGGGTTATCCGGCGTAAAATGCGGATATCTCTTTTATCCAGCAGGCGATAATCATCCGTCAATGTAGCGAAAGGCATGATAAATATCCCATGCCATTTTTCTTTTGGAATCGCACCGGAAACGTCCTTTGAAAGTCCATGAAGGCCTTCCACCAGCAAGATGCCATTGTCTGGAAGAGTCATTTTATGGGCCTTTTCCGGGATACGGGCTCTCACGGAAAAATCAAAACATGGGATCTCAACGGTTTTACCGGAAAACAGATCCTTAATCTGTTCAATCATAAGATCCGTATCCAAAACATCCAGACTTTCGTAATCCGGTCTTCCATAGTCATCCGTCTTGAATTCATGAAAAAAATAGAAATCGTCCAAGGATACTTCGCATGTCGGAATGTTATTCTGATGCAGAATTTCACTTAGCTTATGGGTGAATGTTGTTTTCCCCGAGGCAGTCGGGCCGGATATGAAAATCGCACGGATCGAGGGATTGGAGCAAATGTGTTTTGCGATTTGGATGGCATGGTTATCAAAGACCTTTTCACATTCTAAAATATATTCATCCAATTTAAACAAACTGAAATTCTCTTCCAGTTCTTCCAGTGTGATTTGAATATGATTTTCGATTGTCGCCATGAATTTTCTCCAATCAGGAAATGTCCGCAGGGCATCCCTTTTTTTATCCGCAGTAGATCCGATTTTTTACTTAACGGAGGATCCGGTTTTTCTTTTTTTCGATGTGGTCCAATAAATTGCTTGCATTGCGGTTCAGCACAAGCTCTTCCGGAAATGAAACAGATTCCAGCAGTGCTGCGACCGTTGAAACTCTGCCGATATCCCAGGGGCAATGCGCATCGGAATTTATCACCACACCAACACCATGATCCATGCATTCAATCGCAATCCGGCGGCAAATCGATTCGCTGCCTATGCGGATACGGGGGGAACTGTCGTTCATCTCCACATATTTTCCGTTTTCTTTGCATGCCCGAATCACTTCTTTAATATCAAAAGGATATTCCGGAGCATCTAGATGCCCGAACAGGTCCACATGGCGATTGTATGTCATTTGAATCAGCGCTTCGGTATGGACGGATGCCGTGCTCACGATGAAAGACTGTTTATGGAAAGACGCAATGACCCAGTCCAGGCTTTCGAGGCAGTCCTCGTCCAGATCAAGACCGCCCTTCGTATCCATGATGTTTGCTTCAATCCCTCTTAATAAAACAATTCCGTTGACTTCACGGGGAAGCACCCGCATATTGGTAAAATGCCAGAAGTGCGGAGAATCGGGGAGAGCCGGACCGTGGTCAGTGATTGCAAGGGCTTTGAGGCCTGCTTTTGATGCTGCCGCAAGGTTTTCGGAGATGGTTCCATAGGCATGGGGACTGGCGACCGTGTGGCAGTGGGTATCTGCTTCTATTGTATATCGTGTTTGCATGGGGATCCTTTCCAATTTTTCTTTTTCATGTTCTGTTTTTTAGGATTTTTTTCTAATCTATATAGTGGCATACTTTTGGCGTTTTGTATAGAAGTCCATTCCATTTTAGTATATAATACCAGTCATGAGACTGGATCGATTGTTAGCAAATTCCGGATATGGATCACGGACTGCCGTGAAAGAACTGATTCGCAAGGGCAAGGTTGCCGTTGCGGGCCTTGTTGTTACGGACGGAGGGTTCCAAGTAGAGGATGGCCTCCGAAGTGCCGTCACAATCGAGAATTCTTCTGCAAAAGTCCGCAAATACCTTCATTTTGTATTGAACAAGCCGGCTGGCGTGATCACTGCCCTGGAGGATCCGAAACATCGGACCATTGCGGAATTCATTCCAAAAGCCCTGTCCACGGTCGGATTGTTTCCGGTCGGGCGTCTTGACATCGACACGACCGGCCTTTTGCTCCTCACCAATGACGGCACTTTGTGCCACCGGTTGGCGAGCCCCAAATGGCATGTCGATAAGACGTATTATTTCGAGCTTTCCGGCAAATATCTTGATCATGAAGACCAGAAAAGGCTGGAGCTGGGTCTTCCCCTTGCGGATGGATTGTTATGCAAACCGGCGATGCTGGAAATCCTGACACCTTATTCCGGGATGTTAACCATTCAAGAAGGCAAATACCACCAGGTTAAGCGAATGATGAAAGCGCTGGGCGGAACAGTGACAGTCCTCGAAAGACGAGTCATGGGCCCCGTCTCACTGGATTCGGCACTTTCCCCCGGTCAACTGCGTGAATTGACCTCATCCGAGATTGCCGCCTTGTATTTTGCAGTCAGAATGGATATGGATTGAAGAAAAGGGATCTTGCCGCCGGATGATCCCTTTTTTGTATTTTATGGCGTCGGTGCCAATGTCACGGTCGGGATGGGCGTCGGTGTCGCTTCCGGAATCAATGTCACCTGGGGAAGCAGTTTCTTCGTATCGGTAAAAAGCTTCGTGATGAACTCTTTCGCCAGCGCTTCCCTTTCGGATTTGACACTGACGGTAATGATCTGATCCCTCCCGCAGATACCGATTGCATTCAGCATCTGGGATTTTGAGACATCAATCCCATAAATCTCCTCTGTCCCCGATCCATCGGAATTCGTCGGAATGGTCGCTTTGACACTTTCAAGACCAAGATCTTTTGTCCCGTCCATGGCAAGCAGGGCGGCATATACATCGCCGATCGGCTTGAACGCACCGCTTGAGGCATATTTATCAAACATGGCGCGGTCGACGATAATCAGGTCCTCTCCGGCTGCGGAGAATAAAATGACTGCCTTCTGGACATAAGCCGTCCCATAATAGGAACTGTCCGTACTGTTGTCCATGAAAAGAGGCGAAATCTCGACTTTTTTGAAATCCGGATATAAGCTTTTTGCGTAATCTTCTGTTATTTTAACGTCTTCAACCGCAAATTCCCCTATCGCAGCGATTTTAAAATCCGCCGGGGTATTGGTCGCCATTGTATAAATTATATACCCTATAAACAAAGCAATAACCAGAAAGACAAAATATTTCAGTTTCCCATAGTACCAGATATTTTTCCATTCACTCCGGCTTTTTCCCCAAACCACCTTTTTCATTTTGGGGTCTTCTTTGATAGGCTCCACATACACCCCTGTAATCAGATTGTAAGCCAGGGAAACCTCGTCCAGTTTCTCTTTGTTCTTTTCTGCCCGATAGCGCTTGATAAGAATGGCATATCTCATCTCGATATCCGACTCGGTCGATTTCCTGGTCAATCCCAGGATTTCAAATGCCTCTTCCTTGCTAATCATGAATGTAAATCTCCTTATTGTCCTAATGCCAGTTGCTTTCTCCTACTTGACCGGTTTCATCGTAGGAAATAACAGAACATCCCGGATGCTTGCCGAATCCGTCAAAAGCATGATCAGCCGGTCGATTCCAATACCAAGTCCTCCTGTGGGAGGCAGTCCGTATTCAAGCGCCTGGCAAAAATCCTCGTCCATCATGTTCGCTTCGTCGTCCCCGGCTTCACGTTTCTTGAGCTGTGCCGCAAACCGTTCCCTTTGATCGATCGGATCGTTGAGCTCGGAATACGCATTCGCATACTCTCTTCCCCCTATAAACAATTCAAACCGCTCTGTCAATTCTGGATTGCCGGGTTTGCGTTTCGTCAACGGAGAGATTTCGATCGGGTAGTCATATATAAAGGTCGGTTGAATCAGTTTCTCTTCGCAGAAAATCTCAAAGAACTGATTGATGATCTCCCCTTTCGGTGTTCCCTCTTTCACTTCGATTCCCTTTTCTTTTGCAATCGCCGCAGCTTCCGCAGCGGTCTTGATCTTGGAGAAATCAACACCGGCGAACTGATTGATGGCTTCATACATCGTCAGTCTATTAAAGGGAGGGGTCAGGTCGATCTCCTGGCCTTGATAGGAAACAACGATCGTTTGATTCACCGCTTCTGAACAGCGGGCAATCAGTTTTTCGGTCAGATCCATCATGCCTTTGTAATCCGTATAGGCCTGATATAGTTCGATGGTGGTAAACTCGGGGTTGTGTTTGACGGACATGCCCTCATTCCGGAACAGTCTTCCCATTTCATATACGCGATCGAATCCGCCCACGATCAGGCGCTTTAGATAAAGCTCGGGCGCGATGCGGAGATACATATCCATCCCGAGGGAGTTGTGATGCGTGACAAAGGGTTTTGCCGTGGCGCCTCCGGCTATGGTATTCAGGATCGGCGTTTCCACTTCGATGAATCCCATATCATCCAGATAAGCCCGTATGGTCTTGATGATCGCGCTTCTCTTGATAAAAGTATCTTTGACTTCCGGATTGACGATCAGATCCAGATAACGCTGGCGATACCTGGTGTCCGTGTCTTTCAATCCATGGTATTTTTCGGGCAAAGGCCGCAGGGACTTCGACAGCAGTGTGTATTCGCGCGTCTGCACGGAGATTTCTCCGCGCTGGGTACGGAACACAATGCCTTTCATTCCGACAATATCTCCGATGTCAAGTTTCTGCCACTGTTCATAGCGGGATTCGCCCAGTGCATCGATTTTTGTAAAAAGCTGTATTTTACCATCCTTGTCATAAAGATCACAAAAAGAAACTTTGCCCATGCCTCTTTTGCTCATGATCCTTCCGGCAAGAGCCACTTCTTTCCCCTCGAAGGCTTCAAAATCCGAAAGGATCTCCGCACTGGAAGCGGTCACATCATACGTCACCACTTCAAATGGGTCCTCCCCTTGCGCGGTCAGCTCCTCCAGTTTTGCAAGACGGATACGCATCTGCTCATGCATGTCGATTTCGGTGGTCTGATTTTCGTTGGTCGTATTTTCTGTCGTCATGAAGAATCCCCCCGGATCTCATCTCATATAATAGCGGCGCACTAGTGTCGTATCAATAACAGTACAGCAATGCAGCCGTGTATCAGCCTAAAATCATATTCATATCAAGTTATGTCGGATATTGGTCTGTTTCAGGAAGGTTTTGAAATTTTAAGAATCTTGTATTTCAAGGTTCCAAGCGGAGTTTTCACTTCCACAACCTGTCCCTTTTTCTTTCCGACAATCGCAACGCCGATTGGAGAATCCGTGGACAGTTTCTTCTCGAAAATATTCGCTTCTTTCGTACTGACAAGCGTATATTCCTCTTCCACAGCCGTCTCCTCGTCGCGAATCTTGATTTTTGCTCCGATCGTCACCTTGGTCTTGCTGATTTCGTCTTCGTCAATCAATTTGGAGTTTTTTAAAATAAATTCGATTTCGCCGATCCTCGACTCGTTTTCGCCTTGCGCGTTCTTGGCGTCATCGTATTCGGAATTTTCGGAAAGGTCTCCGAAAGATAATGCTTGTTTGATGCGCTCTGCAATCTCGGTTCTCTTTTCGCCTTTGCAGAGATCCAGTTCTTCCTCCAGCTTTCGAATTCCCTCATATGTCATTTCATAAACTTTTTGTTCGGCCATGGTGTACCCCTTTCTTTCTATAAACCCGTACTTTTTTATTCATCCTCTATATTGACCCGTTCCTGCTGTTCCATGCGCAATCTAATTGATGCGCTCGCTTTCTCTTGTGATCACATCATGGGCGCCGCCTTCGATGAGGCTTGTCGAGGAAACCATGACAAGTCTTGACCGGTTTCTGAATTCCTCCAGCGTCGTCGAGCCGCAAGAACACATTGTCGCTTTCATTTTTGCCAGGCTGTTATTCAGGTTGTCTTTCAATTTCCCCGCATAAGGAACATAGGAATCCACCCCTTCTTCAAAGGCCATTTTCCCCGTTTCACCGCCGTCATCATAACGCTGCCAGTTTCTTGCACGGTTCGAGCCTTCCCCCCAATACTCCTTGACATAATTCCCGTTGACCAGAAGCTTCCTTGTCGGACTCTCGTCGAAACGGGCGAAGTAGCGTCCAAGCATCAGGAAATCCGCCCCCATGGCAATCGCAAGAGTCATGTGATAGTCATGGACAATGCCTCCGTCGGAACAGATCGGAATGTAAATTCCTGTTTCTTTAAAATATTCGTCGCGTGCTTTGGCAACGGCCATCACCGCAGAAGCCTGCCCGCAGCCGATCCCTTTTTGCTCTCTGGTGATACAGATTGATCCGCCGCCGATGCCCACCTTGATAAAATCGGCTCCTGCATCCGCCAGATAGCGGAAGCCTTCGGCATCCACCACATTGCCCGCGCCGACGTACACTCCGCTGGGATAAGTGGATTTGATCCAGTCAATGGTCTTCTTCTGCCAGACACTAAAGCCGTCCGAGGAATCGATGCAAAGAACATCCACTCCTGCGGCTAGAAGAGCCGGAACACGCTCCGTATAATCCCTTGTATTGATGCCCGCGCCGGTGATATAGCTTTTGTCCTCGTCCAGGAGCTCATAGGGATTTTCCTTGTGCTCGTCATAATCCTTGCGGAACACCATGGCAACAAGATTCTGGTCCTTGTCGATGATGGGCAGCTGATTGATTTTATGATCCCAGATGATGTCGTTCGCCTCTTTGAGAGACGTGCCCTCATAGGCGAAAACCAGTTTTTCGAACGGGGTCATGAGGGTTTTGATGGGCGTATCCAAAGGAGTCCGGCTGAGACGGTAATCGCGGCTTGTGAGAATCCCCATCAGCCTGCCGTTCGCCGATCCATCATCGGTAATGGCAATGGTGGAATGTCCTGTCTTGTTTTTGACATCCAGCGCATCGGATAGGACCGAATCGACTTTCAGGTTGGAATCGCTGACAACGAATCCAGACTTGTATTTCTTCACTTTTCGAACCATTTCGGTCTGATTCTCGATCGATTGCGACCCGTAAATAAAAGAAAGCCCGCCTGCTTTCGCCAGGGCGATGGCCATCCCGGAATCCGAAACGGATTGCATGATTGCTGAAACAAATGGGATGTGGATGTGAATCGGACTGTTCTCTGTTCCTTTCCGATACTTGATAATCGGTGTTCCTAAATTCACTTGATCCGGCGTGCAATTTTCTGTTGTTAAATTCGGAATTAACAGATACTCACTGAAGGTTCTGGATATTTCGCTGAAAATTGTTGCCATGGGTCTGTTCTCCTCCTTATCCCCTTAAAAAATCTTCTGTTTTTCAATGCTTCAAAGAGATTTTCTTCTTTATTGGCTAATGCTCTATTATACCTTATAATGTCCCATTATTTCAAGGTTTTGAAAAATAGTGTTTCTAATTTGTTCTTGTAATTGTCATTATTTTTTGTGAATTATAGCAATAAATCGATGAAATATCAACCTTGTCTCACCATATCCATAAAATAGCGGTGCACGGAAGGGTCTCCGGTGAGTTCCGGATGAAAAGCCGTCGCCAGCTGGCTTCCTTGCCGGGCTGCCACAATATGCCCTCCGACTGTTGATAAAACCGTCACATTTTTGAAAGCAGTCTCAATGTAGGGCGCACGAACAAAAACCATCGGAATGCTTCCGATTCCAAGGAACTCCCCGCAGGTCCGAAAACTACCCGATTGCCGGCCGTATGCATTCCGCTTTACAATGATGCCCATGCTTCTGAAATAAGCCTGGGTTTCACTAAGCAATTCCTCCGCCAGCAGGATCATTCCGGCGCAGGTGCCGAATACGGGGAGCCCCTCTTTGATCAAAAGAGTCAACGAGTCGAATAACTCCAGTTCCCGGAGCAATTTTCCCATGACCGTGCTTTCTCCCCCCGGAAGAATCAGCCCGTCGAAAGGCTGCTCCAAATCCTTTTTCTGCCGGATCTCAAAATGTTCCACTCCGCCAAGAAGATCCAGCATGTCCGCATGCTCGGCAAAAGCGCCTTGAATCGCAAGAATGCCTATTCTCATCGGTTTCATATTCCTCTTTCCGCCATCATCAGCTTGATTTCCTGTTCATTGATCCCGACCATGGCCTCCCCCAGATCCAACGACAATTCTGCAAGCATCTCCGCATCCTTGAAATTCGAGACCGCTTTGACAATCGCTGCTGCGCGCTTTGCCGGATCACCGGATTTGAAGATACCGGAACCGACAAAAACGCCTTCCGCACCCAGTTGCATCATCAGCGCAGCGTCCGACGGTGTGGCGATCCCCCCCGCGGCAAAATTGACAACCGGCAGTTTCCCATTCTCATGGACAAACAATACCAGATCATACGATACCATCAGATCCTTGGCGGCCTGGTACAATTCATCCAAACGCAGCGACTGGATATGTCTGATTTCATTGGAAATCATTCTCATATGCCTTACCGCCTGTACCACGTCCCCCGTTCCCGGCTCGCCTTTCGTCCGGATCATGGATGCGCCTTCGCCGATCCGCCGCAGCGCCTCTCCCAGATCTTTTGCACCGCAGACAAAAGGTTCGCTGAATTGTGTTTTGTCGATGTGATATTTATCATCCGCAGGAGACAGCACTTCGCTTTCATCGATATAATCGATTTCGATCGCCTGCAGAATCTGGGCTTCCACAAAATGACCGATGCGGACTTTTGCCATAACCGGAATAGAAACCGCCTTTTGAATTCCTTTGATCATACTTGGATCACTCATTCTGGATACCCCGCCCGCAGCGCGGATATCCGCCGGAATGCGTTCGAGCGCCATAACTGCGCAGGCCCCGGCTTCCTGGGCTATTTTTGCCTGCTCCGGGGATGTGACATCCATAATCACTCCGCCCTTGAGCATTTGTGCCAATTCCCTGTTCAATGCCGCCCGTTCATTCATTATTAAATTATTCATTTCCGAATCCTCCTTCATTTCTTGACTATTTTGTCAATATCTTTTATATTATATCGATATCTGATATTATAAAAATATCCACATTTGAATTATTTGACATAGTCAGATTTGGAGGAAAAACGATCCCTATAAACTGGCATGGATCGTTCGGCGTTTCTTGATAAGCAGAAGAAATGCACCTCCCCGGCAACAATATAGGAGGAAACGATGATTACATTCCTTTTTGATCATTCCATTAAAATGCCAATGTATGAGCAGCTCTATAAATTCATCCGGGCGGAAATCGAAAGCGGCCGATTGAAGCCAAACGAGAAGCTGCCTTCGAAACGCAAGCTGGCCACACATTTGAAAATCAGTACCATCACAGTGCAGTCTGCCTATGAGCAGCTGGAAGCAGAGGGATATTTGAAAATCATTCCGAAAAGCGGCCATTTCGTGCAGCCGTTTGAGAGCAGCCTGCTGCATGCGTCTTATGAGATTTCAACAGATTCCCCTTCGCCGGATAAAAAGGAACCCCTGTATGAATATGATTTTAAAACCAATGTCGTGGATACAGAGCTTTTCCCTTTTGCGACATGGGCGAAACTGACAAGAGAAGTGCTGGCGGAACGAAGCGGCGAATTGTTGAACAGCACCCATCCGCAGGGCACTTACGAGCTGAGGAAAGAAATCGCGGACCATCTCTACCATTATCGCGGAGTAAAAGCCAGCCCCGAACAGATTGTTGTGGGTGCGGGCTCGGAATACCTGATGGGGCTGCTCATTCAACTGCTGGAGCAAAAAAGCATCTATGCGATTGAAAACCCAGGCTATCATAAAATTTATAAAATATTCCAATGCAATCGTGCCGCCACCGTTCCGATCTCTCTTGACACCCAGGGATTCAGTATTGAAAATCTGAGACAGACCCGGGCGAATATCATCCACATCACGCCTTCCCACCAGTTTCCGTCGGGAATCATCATGCCGGTCGGGCGCCGAAAATCGCTAATGAACTGGGCAAATGAAAAGAGCGGCCGCTACATCATCGAAGATGACTACGATAGTGAATTCCGCTTTTCGGGGCATCCGATTCCGGCTTTGCAAGGAATGGACTACTCCGGCAAAGTGATCTATATCAACGCCTTCACTAAAAGCCTGGCGCCTTCGTTAAGAATCAGCTATATGGTCCTGCCCCCGCGTCTGCTAAAAATTTATCAGAATAAATTCATGTTTTATTCCTGCTCCGTATCGAATTTCGAGCAGTATATCCTTTGTAAATTCATGGCCGGCGGTCATTTTGAACGTCATTTGTTCCGCATGCGCGGCGCGTATAAAGAGAGGCGGGATTTCTTTCTGGATGCCATATCCTGCAGCGGGCTGAATGGAAATGTCGAAATCATCGGAGATGATGCGGGACTGCATCTCCTTATGAAAATCCATAACGGCATGGATGAATCGGAGCTGATCCGCAATGCCAGCGCCGAAGGGGTACGAGTATACGGATTGTCGGAATATTACAGCTTTCCTGTGGCAAACCGTCCGGAAAGTACAGTTGTGATCGGGTATTCGGGGTTTGATTCCATTCATATTCATTCCGCGGTAAAAAGGCTGGAAAAAGCCTGGATTCATCCTTGCTGACTGCCGGGATTTCTTCAGAATGGCTCTATCGCAAGGTTTCGCAATAATACTTCTCCGTAAAGCAGATCCTCCGGAGTGGTGATTTTGATATTCTGATATCCGCCTGTCACCATGTGCACCTTTTCTCCATAATGCTCTGCGATAGCGGTGTCATCCGTAAATGAAAGTCCTTCCCGGAAAGCCTTCCGGTGAAGCGGTTCAATGAGAGAAAGCAAAAATGCCTGCGGTGTCTGGATCGCCCACAGCTCCTCGCGGGGAGGGGTGTGGAAAATTGTACCGTCCGGCCGCACCTGTTTGATCGTGTCCTTCACCGGAACGCCTGCCCCGCATGCATGGTAACGGATCGCGCCGTCTATGCAGCGTTCGATGATCGCATTGCTGACAAACGGTCTTGCTCCGTCATGGATCAAAACATAATCCTTCTTATCTGAACCCGGTAAATTCTTTCCGCCAAGATAATCCGAAAGGAATTCCAGAGCATTGCGCACCGAATCCTGCCGGGTCTCCCCACCCGCTGCGATACCGATCAGTTTCGTGATCCGGTATTGCTCACACAGGGCTTGAATACAGACACGGTCCGACGGATTCGCAACGACGGCGATTCCATCGATCCGGGGAGATTGTTCAAAGGCAAGCAGCGTCCGGATAAGGACAGGGATTCCCTGCAATTCCAGAAACTGCTTGTTTGCCTTGCCCACACCCATTCGAGAGCCTTGTCCGGCTGCAGGGATAACCCCATAAATCCGTTCTCTTTCTACCATAGGTCCCTTTCTGAAAATTAAAAGAGGATGTCCATCATCTCTCCGATATGATCCACATACAATAAATCCGGCAGATCGGTTTTCTTCATTTTTTCGATGCTCTTTCTGCAGCCGCCGGGCAGAATGCAGGATTCAAATCCCATCCGCCTGGCTTCCATCACCCGCCGGTCCGCCGACGTGACAGGACGGATCTCGCCAGTCAGTCCGATCTCCCCGAACACCAGTACATTCTGACGGATCGGTTTGTTCCGGACGCAGGATACCACCGCTGCGACAATGGCCAGATCCAAAGCAGGTTCGTCCGCTTTCATTCCGCCAATGACATTGATATAGGCATCCATGTTGTTGAGACCGATGGAGACTTTCTTTTCCAGAACAGCCAGAAGCATACCGGCCCGGTTCCGGTCCAGCCCTTGGGTCATCCGCTGCGGAACGGAAAAATTGGTCTCATTGATCAATGCCTGGATTTCGATCAGGATCGGACGGGTTCCTTCCATGCAGGCAGTGACAACCGTGCCGGAAACCCCGACCGGGCGGCCTTCCAGCATGGCGGCGGAAGCATTCGCCACCTCTTCCAGGCCATGATCCGTCATCTCGAAAATCCCCAGTTCGTCTGTCGCACCAAACCGGTTCTTGACAGCCCGGACGATCCGGTAGGGATTCTGGTGTTCTCCTTCGAAATATAAAACCGTGTCCACCATGTGTTCCAGCACACGGGGACCGGCAATCGCACCGTCCTTCGTCACATGCCCGACCAGGACGATCGTTGTATCGGTGTTCTTGGCAATCCGCAGCAATCCGGCTGTCACTTCCCGAACCTGGCTGACACTGCCCGGAGCCGCCGAAAGGTCCTCGGCATACATTGTCTGGATCGAATCGATGACAACCAGTCTGGGCTTAACCTTGACAATCATTTCGGCGACAAGGGCGAACGATGTCTGGGCAAAAAGTTTGATCCGGTTCGATACAATCCCCAGGCGGTCGGCACGAAGCCTTACCTGCTGCGGAGATTCCTCCCCGGACACATAAAGGACATCGCCCTGGAAACTTCCTTTCCCGCATACCTGCATCAAAAGAGTGGACTTGCCGATACCGGGATCTCCCCCGACCAAGACCAAGGAGCCGCGAACAAATCCACCGCCCAGAACCCGGTCGAGTTCGTGGATGCCGGTAGTATATCGCTGCTCCTTGTCTGTTGTGACTTTATCCAGCGGAATAACGCTGTCCGCTTTCGCTTCCGCTTCGCTAACACCTGAAATCCAGCCTCTTGTCAAAA
>CAZJXH010000079.1:0-13973 GCA_964549475.1 uncultured Oscillospiraceae bacterium | reverse complement strand
TTATCATAATTTTTGCACGTCTCTGGCCGGTTTTCGCCTCCGCTCAAAACAATATCCATAATGTCCTTGTCATGATCCGTGCATATATCATCCTACAAAAAATGATGAAAGAGCGGCGGTCGCATGAAGAAAAAAAAGACACAGGATTCCATCATGCCGGAAGAAAGTCCATCCAGGCTGCTGTCCGGTTTGAAAATGTGAAGTTTTCGTATCAGAATGCAAGCGAATTCGAGCTCAGAGATTTGAATTTTGAAATTCCAGCAAAACAGACTACTGCGATTGTCGGTCGTTCCGGTACAGGCAAAAGTACAATTGTGGATTTGCTTCTCGGCTTGCTGAACCCTGTTTCAGGGCGTATTTTGGCCGACGATATCCCTATTGATGAAGTCTCTCTGGCTTCTTGGCGGCAATGCATCGGGTATGTCCCCCAGGATCCATTTCTGTTCAACAGTACCATACGGGACAATTTGCTGAAATTCACACCGGACGCATCCGCCGAGGAGATGAAGAATGCCCTCGTGTATTCAAACGCCCTGGAGTTCATCGATCGGCTCCCATCCGGGCTTGACACACTGATCGGAGACAATGGCATCCGGCTTTCCGGCGGACAGCGGCAGCGCATCGTTCTTGCCCGCGCACTGCTGCGCAAGCCGGAGATTCTTGTCCTCGATGAAGCGACCAGTTCTTTGGATAACGAAAGCGAATCCATTATTCAACAATCTGTGGAAGCTCTTTCCGGGAAACTGACTGTTGTGGTGATCGCACATCGGCTTTCCACGATCCGGAATGCGGACAATATTCTTGTTCTGGATAACGGAGAAATCGTTGAGCAGGGATCGTACAAGGATCTTTCGATAAAAAATAACGGCATTTTCAAAAAAATGCTGGAAAATAGCTGAATATAAAAGCTTTGGACCATTCACAACATTTTTTCTACAATCAATCTTGCGATTTTCTCACTGTGAATGACATAGCTTCCATGACTTTCGCCCTGTAATATCGTAAGAGTGCTATTTGTAATCTTATGGGCAATAAACTCTGTGTGTTCTTTTTTCACCATATCCCGGCTTCCCGCAAATACTGCTGTCGGAACTTCTATCTTTTGCAACATTTCAGCGGTAATATCGGGTTCTTCTAATAGCATCTTTATTTGTGGTTCCTTTGTAAAGAAGTAAATGATTTTAAATAATATAAGCCAACCGTTTCGCATCCCCTCAGGCGCAATATTTGCTCCACTCACAATCAACTGTGAAAGAAGCTGCGGATACTTTATTGCAAGGAATAATCCGATAATGCCCCCGTCGCTAAACCCATAAAGAATCGGTTTTTGAAGTTCCAATTTTTCAATAAAGCATCGAACGTCTTCTGTCATATCGGAATAGTGATAAGTGTTTACCTTATCGCTATTTCCGTGTCCCCTGGTATCAAGGGCATAAATGGTAAAATACCCGCTTAAGATTTTAATTGCTTTATTAAAAATCTCGTGGGTTTCTCCATTGCCGTGCAGAAGAATGAGTGGTTTTCCTGTTCCGCTTTTTTCATAAAATATATTGACTCCATTGACATATGTTTTCAACGATATTCCCTCTTTTCATTATTGAACATAAGGTGAAATATGGGGACGGTTCTTTTATTTCATTTCTATTGTATTATCCCAATGAAATAAAAGAACCGTCCCTATATTTCATTACTAAAATTATACACTTAATAATTATTTTTTAAAAGCTATTGACTCTCACGTTACGTCATAGTGTATTGTATAATCATGTTAAGACGAAACGAGGTGAAATAAATTGAAGATTAACGAAGTCACGAAGCTAACCGGTGTAACCGCAAGAGCTCTGCACTACTATGATGTAATCGGGCTGTTAAAGCCAAACGGGATTTCGGACGCCGGCTATCGCATTTACGATGAAGAAGCGCTGGAATCCTTGCAGCAGATCCTGTTTTTTAAGGAACTGGATTTTTCTCTGAACGATATCAAAGAAATTATAACAAATCCGGATTACGACAAGACGGAAGCTTTACAAAAGCACAAGGAATTATTGATTCAAAAGAAAAATCGTCTTGATCGACTAATTACTCTTGTCGAAAATACAATAAAAGGAGATACAAACATGAGCTTTAAAGAATTTGATATGACAGAAATCGAAACAAATAAAAAGAAATATGCCACCGAGGCAAAAGAGCGCTGGGGCAGCACAGAAGCTTACAAGGAAAGCGAAGAAAAAATATCAAGCTACGACAATCAGCAATGGAAAGCTCTCAATGATGAGGGAGCTGCTATTTTAAAATCCTTCGGCGAAAACAGGCATCTCGCTCCGGATGGTGAAGCGGCACAGGAACTTGTGAAAAGATGGCAGTCCTATATTACCACTAATTTCTATAACTGCACCAAAGAGATCCTATCCGGGCTTGGACTCATGTATACAGGAGATGGAAGATTCACCGAAAACATCGATCAAAACGGAAAAGGCACCGCTTTGTTCATGGCAAATGCGATTGCCATCTACTGCGCCAAATAAGGCTGGAACGTGGCTGGAACATGGGAGCGGCAGGTTGTGCAATAAGGGGACGGTTCTTATATTTCATTTTATTCCGTTTATGAAATATAAGAACCGTCCCCATGTTCCACCCATGTTCCAGCAGGCAAATTTGACGGACAATTATCTAGGACGTATAATTATCGCAGAGGCATTGCCATGTGGTATTGCCATGGGTTGCTCTGGCATCTGGAGGTAAAAAAATGGAAACAAGGAAAAGAGTGTTGGGTTGGACAGGTGTATCCATCACCGTCATCATTTCAAGTATATGGGCTTATTGGGGCGCTTTTGAAAACTTTCATGAAGGCTGGTATTCCGCTTCAATCTGGGAAAATCTCTTTATGCTTTTCTTTCAATATATGTTGTTTGCTATTATATTTGTAGTACTGGCACTGGTTATTCTAAAGTGGAAGAAAGCAGGACTGGCTTTGCATCTGCTGCTTGGTGCTTTTTGCATCTGGTTCTTTTCGGGATCAAGCTTTAGCGTCCTGGGATTATTGGTGATCATCCCTTTTGCAGTCTTGGGATTGATTTACTATTTTGGTGATCCGCAGCCCAAAAAGTGGGCATACAGGCTCATTCTCTTTGTCCCGCTGATTATTGCTGTATCTATTTCAATCCCACAGGGGATCAAAGTAGCAAACAGGATCAACGACGGTGATCTTGGTGTCAGAATTGTCGAAGGAAATGGAGTCACCCTGGCATGGGCTCCAAGGGGACCCGGGTGGCCCGACCGCGGGGTAGCCTGGCAGGAAGCGCAGGATATCTGCAGATATTTATCTGCGGACGGTCTGATCATCATGGAGACAGAACAGAACATATGGCGTTTGCCGACGGTTGACGAAGCGATCCGCTCATGCATGGTTCATGGCAAAAATTCCGGCGGAACCTGGGACGAAAAAAAGATGGAAGCCGTATATGAAAAGACGCCGGATAAGGAATCTCCTTTATGGGACGTGCATTCCAAGGTTATTTATTACTGGACAGCGGACACCTCTCTCCAGGACGATAAAAAAGCCTGTATTATCGTGTATCACGGGGGGGTGTATGATAAAAAAAAGATCGACAACCCCGGGTATCTTTCTTTCAGAGCCGTCAAAGATATTGAATAAGCTATATCCGTGGAAACTCACCCCTTGCGGGAAGTCTTGAGGCTGGAATGGATAATAATCAACATTATTCTATTTCGAAATTAAACTCATTTGCCCAGTTAAAATCGCCTGACTCTTCGAGTGTCTGGGGCCAGTGTCTGCACCAGTCGGGAACGTTGGGACTGTTTACGCGGTCAAGGCTCGGTGTATACGGTTTGATATCAAGCACCGGAGTCCCATTCATAGCGTCAAGATAGGCAACCCCGATAAACGCATTTTCTTTGTCTGTCCATACGATCTGAGCAGTTGTAATTGCAATCGGATTCGGGCGTTGTGGAGAACGGGTTGCGAAGGTTCCGAGTGTTTTTGGACCTTTTTTATAAGGATTTTGTTCACACAACGTTTGACGGTCGTTGTCATTATCACAGCCGTCAAACCACCATATCACCTGGACATGTGAAAACCCGTCAAGTCCGTCCATTGCCGGTATATATTTTTTATCTAGTGCAATATAGGTGCCGGCATCTTTATTTACGATTCTTCCTATCGGTATCAACTGCATTTTTCTCATAACGTCATCCTCCTCGTGTTCATTTATTGTAGGTAGCCTTGTAAGCTCTTCAAGCTCTTCTGCCGTAAGTGTCCTACCTTCAACAGAGACCTCCAGACATTTTGCCGTTATCGTATCGGGGTTCCGTAGCATTTCCTCCGGTGTACCGCAGAATACGACCTCTCCGCCGTTTTTGCCGCCATCCGGCCCGATATCGATGATGTAATCTGCTTGCTTCATTACATCGAGATTGTGTTCGATTATAATTACAGTATTTCCTTTGTCAACCAAGGTATCGAACAGAGCAATCAGCTTTTCAATATCAGATGAATGAAGTCCCGTTGTTGGTTCGTCGAGAATGTAGATGTTGCCTTTTCTATCGATATACTTTGCCAGCTTAAGCCTTTGCCGTTCGCCGCCGGACAACGTGGAAAGAGGCTGTCCAAGCGTCATATAGGATAATCCTACCCTGAACATGGCCGACAGGGGCTTTTTGATTTTTGGATTCTCAAAAAAGTCAAGGGCCTCTTCGACGGTCATGGAAAGGATATCCATGATATTTTTACCTGCATACTGATAGGAAAGAGCCTGTGTACTGTATCTTTTACCACCACACGCTTCATATTCCGTAATAATTGGGTCCATGAAAACAAGCTCTGTTACAATAACGCCCTTGCCATTGCAGACGGGACATGCGCCTTTTGAATTAAAGCTGAAAAGACTGGGATCAACATTGTTTTCCTTTGCAATCAGGTCTCTGATTTCATCAAAGAAGCCCAGAAATGATGCGGGCACAGAACGGTTGGTTGCTGTAATCGGCGACTGGTCAATCTTTACTATTTTATCCTCGTATTTTTCCGCGAAAACACGAGAAATCAAGGTGCTTTTCCCGCTGCCGGCCACACCTGTTACAACCGTCATAATACCAAGAGGAATATCCACATCCACATTTTTCAGATTATGTAGATCAGCACCGCGGACAGGCAGGAATTCCCTTGGTGTTCTGAATTTCTGTTTAATAGGGATGCTTTTCCTTATCGCCTGTGCCGTCAGCGTATCGGCCACGAGCAATTCTTCATAGCTGCCCTGGAAAACGATTTCACCGCCGTGTTTTCCTGCCAAGGGACCGACATCAATTATTTCGTCGGCAATGTGGATAACGTCTTTGTCGTGCTCGACAACAAGAACCGTATTTTCGCGGTCGCGAAGGCTCATAAGCAGCTTATTCATCCGGTAAACATCACGGGGGTGCATGCCTGTACTCGGCTCGTCAAAGATATATGTCATGCCTGAAAGACTGCTGCCCATATAACGTACCAGCTTGAGTCGCTGTGCTTCACCACCGGAAAGCGTTGAAGATTCCCGGTTAAGGTGCAGATAGGGCAACCCGATTTCTATCATTCTGTCAAGACCTGCACAAATACTTGAAACCAATGTTTTTATTCGAGGATCGCTCATTTCGGCAAGCACACGCCGAAGTTCTGTAAACTCCATTTCACACATATCAGCGATGCTGTATCCGTTAATCCAACAGCCTAACGCGTCGCGGTTGAGTCTTTGACCATGGCAGGACTGACATTCCTTGTCAACAATCAGATTTTCGGATTTGCTTTTCTGATGATCGCTCATGTTGCTTAAATCACGCTTGAGATAAAGACGTGTGTACTGATTATAAAGTCCCTCGACTTTTTTATTTTCCTGCTCTCCTTTGCCATCCCGGGAGCCGTATAAAAGCAAATTATATTCTTCCATGGTATAGTTTTTTAGTTTCTTGTCAGGGTCAAACAGCCCTGATTCTGCATATTGTCTCCAATACCACGAACCTGGATTTAAGGTCTTATCCAGAATGGCGCCCTCTTGAAGTGATTTTTCTTTATCCAAAATCGATTCAATGTCAATGACGGTTACCTTTCCTATCCCTGAGCATTCCTTGCACATCCCGTTCGGGTCGTTAAAAGAAAAGTACGAAGCCGGACCGACATAAGGCTCGCCGATTCGGGAAAATAATAATCGCATGCTTGCATATAAATCGGTAATTGTTCCGACTGTAGAACGGATATTCCCGCCAAGCCTGCTCTGGTCGACGATTACCGAAGCGGTAAGGTTGTCGATCAGCTCCGCTTGCGGTTTTTCATGCTTCGGCATCCTGCTGCGTATAAAGGCTGGGTACGTTTCGTTCATCTGCCGCTGGCTTTCCGCTGCAACCGTATCAAAAACAATACTGGATTTGCCTGAACCCGAAACCCCTGTAAACACGACAATTTTATTTTTGGGAATGGTTAATGATATGTTTTTGAGATTGTTCTGCGTAAGTCCTCTAATTAAAATATCTTTCATACATAGCCTCACGTTTCCTATTTTCCCAGCGCTGTACTATCAATTATACATAGTATAAATTACACTTCAATAGGTAGTAAAAAATATATTAGCATTAAATAATATATATTCTTGACATAATAAAAACAGCCCTATAATATGATATTTATAATAAGCAATGTAAACACCAATAGTGTCTGGTCATGTATTCAACTTGGACGATAAGAACGACATAGGGAAAGGGTGAATAAAATAAGAAGGCACAAAACACGCCCTATGGGTTATACACTTGTGGAATTGATTATTGCAATTGCCATTTTGTGCATCTTAATGGCTGCCGTCATTTTCGGAACGGCAGCTATAATCGATAATTCGAAAGCTGCGGCAGATCGCGCCAGCCTCCGTATACTAAACGATGCCACAACACTCTATGGCACAAAAAAAGAGATTGTCAACAACGATATTT
Organism: uncultured Oscillospiraceae bacterium; assembly: GCA_964549475.1. Classification (GTDB taxonomy): domain Bacteria; phylum Bacillota; class Clostridia; order Saccharofermentanales; family UBA5734; genus JBBQKF01. Next base: position 7,007 of record CAZJXH010000079.1, on the reverse strand, counting down.
TTTATGGGATTTCAATTGATTCGGATCGGATGAATGCATTAATGGCCAAAGGATACCTGCAAGCTGCGATCATGCCGCAGACAGAGAAAAAGCAATTTCGATGGCAGATTGCCGCGCAGGAATGGACGATGGATAACATAGACACAGTAATAACAAACCATGTCGTAAATATGGGTACCGGCGGACACAGCGGGTATATTAAAGGAGCCTATACCGGATCCTCGACCAATATTGTGATTCCAAAAAATATCGATGGAACAATTGTAACGAACATTTATCAAGATGTTTTCAATGGGAAGTCTTTAGCCTCCGTAACCTTCGAAGCAGACAGCATGCTCCGACAAATTCATGCCAGAGCATTCAACAATAATATGCTGACAGAAATCAAACTCCCCGAAACACTACAAAAAATTGATTATGGCGCATTCAGTAATAATCCGATTACAAAAATCACCATCGGTTCCGGCGTTTCAATGGAGAGTAACGCATTTCAGAACAATAACCGTTTCAAAGAAGCCTATCTGCTCGGCGGAGCGGGGACATATCTGTTTATCAGCGGCAAATGGGAGAAGCAATAGGCAAATTCGCCGGATTATGATTCAAAACGAATCGAGGTTCTCTCCTGTTCCTTTGCACAACTCAACAAACTTTACAGGATGCTGAATGATTTTTGCAGTCTCTTCTACAGAAAGCCCCTCGGCAAGATACCGCTTTGCAATGACCGCCATGGACTCACCGATTTCAATAATATGAAAATCGCAGTCATAAATTCGCACCACACGCTGTTGCCACTCGTGCTTCATCGGTTTACAGACATACTGGACATTTTCATAGGCATTCAGTTTCTCGATAAATGCTTCAAAGTCCTCTACCTCAAAGTACAGTTCCATATTGTGTGACTTTTGCATAACAGAAGCGGCCGGCAAATCCGTCAGCCATGCAAAATCCTCTTGAATAGCAAATCCACCACTGAAAGTCACATTTTTACCTAAATCAAATATGACCTCCTGGTCAAACAATTCCTTATAAAACTTTTAGAAACCTCAACATCTTTCACTGCCAACAGTGCGAGTCTAAATTCCATATTCGATTCCTCCTGATCAATTTTTTTCACACACAGTGCATGCATAGTGCACGCATTCCATCGGATTTTATTTTAAAGCAATGTAAATATCAATGTCTGCGTTCTCCCAATCACTATTCAGATATTCCTCAAAATCTCCTGTAAAACTTCTGTCCAAGGCCATTTTCCAGATTTCACCCCAAGCCTCGGCAACTGCTTTCACCATATGTCCATGCACAGAAAATTTTGCATATCTCCCTGCAGGTATGATTTTTACAATCAGTTCATCATTCTCTGGTTTTGAAACCTCATTGCCGGCCATAACGCTGTATCGGTCATCGGAGTAGTCAGAATAAAGCCCGATGGCATACTCGTTGATCTTGTTCTTGATTGAAGTATTTACTCCTCCTTGATATAATTTTTCCCAAAGCCTACTAATGACCTTACTCATTTCAGGATCAGTGTTGCTGGTCATTGCACTGACCCCTACAACTGTTTTTTGTTCCAGGTTCACGATTTCATAATTCATTTTCAATAACCTCCATCTATTTGATAAGGTCATTATACGTTGATTAATATGACAGCTATGCGTCATATTAATGATCACGTTTCAAATTAAAGATAGTGTTTCAAAATATTCTGTAGTTCTGCTTTTATATCATTTCTCACGTCTTCTGGTTCCAATACCTCACATTGACTGCCAAAAGTGGCGATGTAGTAAAATATCCACTTACCCTTCGGATAATTGATTTCTGCAATAAAGCTCCCGTCCTCTTGCTGCTCATAGCTGTCGAATTCATCGTATACCCTGTATGCCGCCTCTGCAGACAGTTTCAGCTTCAGCTTGAGATACTCTTCCTGAAACATATTCTCTCTGTAAAATATTTTATCGGGAGATTTCTGCTGAAATTTTTGATCGGTTACACAAAGCAATCTGATTCGCCTTAGCTTAAAAAAACGGAAATCGCATCGGGACTTGCAATATCCGTATAAATACCATGCGCCACTTTTAAAACACAATTTCAATGGCTCGACTTTTCGTGATGTCTGCTGTCCCTTTGCACTGGCATAGGAAAAGGAAACGGCATGCTTGCCTAATATTGCAGATTTGATTGTATTAAAGGTTTCCGTTTCATTCTGTGCGTTAGCCCAGGAAGAGAAGTCCACTTCAATCCAATCGGTGTTTGATTCACCAAACAAGCTGTTGAGCTTTTTGAGCGCGGTATCTGTTTTATTCAGATTCACCGCACTGACTGCTTTTAGCGAAGACAGAATCTCCTCTTTCTCTTCATCCGTTATAACCGCTTTATTCAGCACAAAATCAGGCATCAGCGAAATGCCGCCGCCTTTCCCTTTGCTCATAAAGACAGGAATCCCCGCGGAAGAGAGCGTTTCAATATCACGATAAATTGTTCTTGCTGAAACTTCAAATCGTTCCGCAAGCACACTGGCTGTTACGGTTTTTTTATCCAGTAGAATATATGTGATTTCGAATAATCGGTTAATCTGCATTTTGTCACCCTGCATCAGTATACGCCTATAATATGACATCATCAAGTCATATTATAGGCGCCTGCATATCCTAAAAAGCCCATAATCTGCATGGTGGACAGACTCATTCCAATAGATTTCTGATTTTTATCTCAATTCATGGGATCATTACAAATTTGACGGATAAATATCCAATTGGTGATCAGCCCGGGTATCTTTCCTTCAGAGCTGTCAAGGATACGGAACCTGCTGCAGAATATTTCCTTGCGCTCCAATGCTCGTTTTTCTCTATATTCAAATCATCCCTGTCTTTGCCAATCTATGGTCAAATCATCTCAGCTGTCCCAGAGATCCGGATTGTATCGCCTTAATATTCTCTGCAATCCTTTCTTTCGGCCAATTCCACCACTTTATTTCAAGCAGCGATGAAATAGTTTGTTCGGAAAAACGCTTTCTGATTGGTTTTGCCGGTACTCCGCCAACTATGGTATATGGCGGAACATCCTTTGTAACCAGCGCGCGAGTACCAATGATCGCACCATCTCCAACTGTAACACCGGCCATAATAGCAGCTTCATATCCAATCCATACATCATTTCCGATAATAATATCCCCTTTATTGTTCCATGAATCGGCAACATTTTTTCGATCCAATCCCCATTCCTCAAAAAAAAGAGGAAACGGATACGTGGACAGTGAATCCATATTGTGGTTAGCACTGTTAAAAAGGAATCGAACACCACATGCTAAGGAACAATATTTCCCGATTATGAGTTTATCGCGGTTTATTGGATAATGATATAATACATTATTTTTTTCAAACAATGCTGGATCATTAATATAATCATTATAAGTCGTATATTCTCCAACTATTATATTTTGATTTGTAATGACCTCTTTTAAGTAAACAATCTCTTTATCTCCTGTCCTGGGATAAATTTTTTTCTCTGGAATAGTCATTTAAAATCCTCCTTGCGAATTTAAACTGCTTTATAAACTATTCCAGCCAATGCAATGCAAAGCTTCATTGTCTCACCTTCTCTCCTCGGATTATATTCCGTTAATCCTTCTTACAATATAATAGGTTTTGCCTCATTCTCCGATTACCTTCTCTTTTGGAAACCAGCCGGTTGTTTTGTTTGCAATCCGGACCAGCATCAGCATGACAGGCACTTCCACCAGTACGCCAACCACTGTTGCCAATGCGGCGGGAGAGGTGGTACCAAAGAGGGCGATTGCAACAGCGACCGAGAGTTCAAAAAAGTTCGATGCCCCGATCATTCCGGCCGGGGCGGCAACATTGTGAGGCAGCTTCAGGATTTTCGCCGCAATATAGGCAATAAAGAAAATCAGGAATGTCTGGATAATCAGAGGAATCGCTATCAGAAGAATATGCAGCGGGTTTTTGATAATCACATCCCCCTGGAAAGAAAACAGTAGGATCAGCGTGAGCAAGAGGCCAATAATGGTCGCACTATCGAATTTCGGCAGAAATTGTTTTTCGAAATACTCCACGCCTTTACGACGGCTGACAAGATATCTTGTCAGCATTCCACCGGAAAGGGGAACGACAACAAACAGCACAACAGATAGAATCAGGGTGTCCCATGGGACGGCAATGTTGCTGATGCCGGTGAGAAATTTCACGATGGGTACAAATAATAACAAAATAATCAAGTCGTTCGTGGCCACCTGGACGACAGTATAGGCCGGATTACCCTTGGTCAGATGACTCCAGACAAAAACCATCGCGGTGCAGGGAGCCGCCCCTAAAAGAATCGCCCCTGCCAGATATTGCGTTGCCAGTTCTGGTGCGATAAACGCCTTGAATACGACAAAAAAGAAAAACAAGGCGATGGCATACATCGTAAAGGGTTTGATCAGCCAGTTGGTCACCCAGGTCACATAAAGACCTTTTGGATTTTTTCCGACATCCTTGATGCTTTCAAAGTCCACCTTCATCATCATTGGGTAGATCATAACCCATATCAGGATTGCGATAGGGATGGACACTTTGGCATATTCGAACCGCCCGAGAAAGATTGGAACAGATGGAAGGAATCGTCCGATCAACACACCCAGTCCCATACATATTGCGACCCATAAAGTCAGGTATTTCTGGAAGAATCCTATTCCAGTTGTTTTTTCTTTGCTCATCATCATCACTCCTAAATGCCAATAAAGGCATATATTTATTTTTGTATTTCGGTCGGAGATCTGATCCTCCGTTTTTGGAATCTTTTGCTTCAATTTATCTGTTTACGATGCTCCATTATTGCAAAGGTCTTGTCGCTTGCAATTTTGGCGTAGTTCATAATCTATTTTATAGATTGGGTTTTCTTTCAAATTTTCTACGATGTAAAGCCATAAATGCAGATTTTCTTCTTTGAATTTCTCGCTTATTTTATAATATGCCCACTGTGCCTTTTTGTAGCTATCAAGGATTCCGCAGCTTTTAAGAGCTGTTAGATGTCGTGAGACATTGGACTGTGTCATTTTCAAGCATGTCTCAATTTCGCATACACACATTTCGTCCTGTAAAAGGATTGCTAGTATGCGAAGTCTGCTTTCTTCCGATAATGCTTTAAATATATCAATCATTATTTTGTTCCTTCCTTATTAATTATTCTCGTATTAATTCCCGTATGAGCATACACGCATATTCTATATTATACAATACTTCTTGTCAATGCTTTTTTTAATTTATGAATCCAATTTATAAATCCAATCTCTGTATATAGTTCGTCGAATACACTTGTGTCTTCATAAATGTCCGGATGCAATGATACCCCGGGAATTTGGATTTGTGGTCAGGTTTCTGGAGTATTTTGCTGTTGATGCACCTCCGCTATTGAATGGAATTGTCCTGCAGCAATTCATATATGTCGTCTTTTATAAAAATCTTTTCTGCGCCATTTGCTATTTCTTTCCTGAACAATTCTTTAATTTGCTGCAAAGAGAAATTTTTCGTAAGATATTCCCCGGAATAACCCGGTGTAGGTTCGGTGATCCAATAAGGTCTGTTATCAAGGTTGTATTTCTTCAAGAGTGTTTTCAGTCTTTCGTATTCCCCGTATGCATGAAAATTAAGAATATCAAAATACTCCCCGCCGCCAAGCTTGAATATCTCCTCGGCGTGTCCAAAATCCTGCCTGTCGCCGAAATTTTCATATCCCAGCGAAGGCATAGCGGCAATCAATACTTTCGCTTCAGCATCCGTCTCTTTTATAGTAATATAGGATTCTTTAAGGATCTCATAATAATCTTTATCTGTCCCCTGAAAGAAATTGGTCAGATCAGGCTCATTGCCTATTTCCCAATATTTGATCTGATATTGAAGGCCCGGCATGTCATCCTTTCCGTCTCCATCATACCTTTCCACCAACAGCCTTAAAAATTTGCGGTATGCTTCCATATCACACGGTTTGCCTTTTCTATTTGCAAGATAAATAAAGTCCTCAAGCAGTTTACCCCAATCGTTCTTCTGCCATTCAAACTTTGAATTCCCGGTTTCCTGATCCCAGTTCGTGAAAGGCCATATGGTGAATAATATCTGGGTTTCATCCGCCTGTGTCTTTTTTACATAATCATCGATAAATTCCCAATGGTATTCCCCTTTATTCGGTTCGATCTGCTGCCAATTTGCAAAACCGGCATGCGCCCTGTCCCATTCATGGAATTTAATCTTACCTGTATCCTTTGAAACATGTTCATTTTCTGATTGAAGCGTATACAAACTATATTTGGATGCAAGCGCTTCTTTGAGAACGGGTAGCACTCCGTTTGAAATTTCTGACGAATCCGATAAACTGTTTTTCGTAATAGCACTTTGAGTTGTTTGCTCGCTGATCGACGGCGTACCTCTTTCCTTTACGTTTCGACAGGCGGTTGTAGCGATTGTAAATACTGCAATAATAGCCATTATACATAATATTGACATATAACTCTTTTCCATAAATCATCATCCTCGCATATCATGATCGTAATCTGCTTTTGCCAGTTATAGAATAACACCCCGGCAGGTGTTTTTCAATAATACCCGTTAAGCTTTCAAGTAAGATACTTGCTCCTGCTGGGTAAGAGTTTTACTGTCTGTAATATTTTATCACAGTTAGTTGTTGAATGATGATATCGTTATGTCATATTCCATCGTTTGAGCTTCGCAAGTAAAACTTTTACTTGACAGTCGCACTACTGCGTGATACTATATACCAGTAGTATGTATTACTTGTTACCAGTCATACAGAATAGAAGGGAGTGATTGTGCTGGAAAATCTGACAGAAATGCTCAAAGGCGCGCTTGAGGGCTGCGTCCTTGAAATTGTAAGCCGCGGAGAGACCTACGGCTACGAAATCACGCGGAGGCTGAATGCTCTCGGCTTCACAGATGTTGTGGAAGGAACGGTCTACACCATTTTGGTGCGGCTTGAGAAGAATAAACTCGTGGACATAG
>CAZJXH010000078.1:0-14041 GCA_964549475.1 uncultured Oscillospiraceae bacterium | reverse complement strand
AGGGTTGATGATGCCGCAGTTGCGAAGCGCGATGCGGTGCTGTTTCTTGAAAAAATTCGTTCCTTCAACATTGGTGGACTGATCCGCCGTCTTTTCCATCTGGGAAATCATCAGGCGTTTGACGAAGCGGCCTTTTAAAAGATGCTCGGCAACAATTTCTTCGACATCTTCGGGAGTGACTTTGAAATACATGACCCCTTCCGGATAGATGACAACCACAGGACCTTCGGCGCATAATCCGAAACATCCTGTTTTAACAACTTTCACCTCTTTATCAAGAGATTGTTTTTTTAGTTCTGAATCGAAATTTTCGATGATCCTAGCTGAATTTGATGAAGTACAGCCTGTACCACAGCAGACTAGGACATGGGCTCTAAAAATATCCATGAGCTATGCCTCCTTGTATTTTGCGAGGATCCCTGGTATCTCATCAGGTTCCAATCTACCATAAACATCGTCATTGATTGTAATGACCGGAGCTAATCCGCAAGCGCCGATGCAACGGCAGGCACTGATTGAAAATTTCCTGTCCGCTGTACATTTCCCTGCTTTCACACCAAGATTCTTCTCGACTTTCTCAAGGATCAGACTTGATCCTTTAACATAGCAAGCAGTTCCTAAACATACGCTGATATTATATTCTCCTTTGGGTTCAAGCGAAAAAAACGAATAGAATGTGACAACACCATATACTTCAGCCACCGAAACACCAAGTCCCGATGCAATTATTTTTTGAACCTCTAAAGGTAAATAACCAAAAATAATTTGTGCCTCCTGGAGTACCTGCATCAATGCTCCTTTGTGGTTTTTATGATTCTCAATCGATAATAAAAGCTTTTGCTCTTTTTCTTCCTGAGAATCAACGTTTTTATCAGACATAAATTGACTCACCTCCCATAAATAAGATATCACTAGATTGCACTTTCATCAATCCCTTCGTTTCAAAATTTTCATGATTTATTGAGCAAAATAGTGCATATTATGTCACATATGCACCAAAAGAATCCTATTTAGCAATATATATCACACGTTTTTCATGTTAAATTGCTTAAATCTTAACAAATTATTTTTTTAAAAAACTTCAAAAGTATGATAAATCCTCTGAATACGGTATAATGAACGAAATCATATACAAGTAATTTTATAACACCGGAAGGAATAACCATGAAATTACAGCACATCGTCGAGAAACAGGATCATGAGAAAAGAGTCGTTGATATTTTGTGCAGCCGGCTCGGAATGTCCCGTTTATTGGCGAAAAGGATTCGTTTATATGGCGTTTTGAATGTCAACGGGGTTCATCACCGGATGATTGATCCGGTTTCGGAGGGCGACTGTATCTTTGTATCTTATCAGGAACCTTCGATCGCACCTCCTGTTGTTTTGCCAGACAGGGAGAATATCCGCGTCCTTTTTTGCGATGAGCACATCCTTGTGGTAGCAAAGCCTTCCGGAATGGTAACACATCCGACAACCGGACACCAGACCGGAACCCTGATCGACATGTTCCCTGAACAGAAGCTGCATCCTGTAAGCCGTCTGGATCGCGAGACATCGGGGGTGATCATTCTTGCCAGGGATCCCCATTGTCATTACTTACTATCCCTGCAGCACCAGGATAAAACAATTAAAAAAGAATATATTGGATTTGTCCATGGCATTTTCAATCCATTGGCGGGAACAATAAGCTCATCGATAAAGCGCAAACCCGACAGCATCATGCTCCGCTGCGTATCGGATGACGGAGAAACAGCCATCACCCATTATGAGACAGTAAAGACATTCCCTGGGCTGGATACATCAGTGGTTAAATTCAGACTGGAGACCGGCAGAACCCATCAGATCCGGGTTCATTCCCTTTCCCTGGGGCATCCTCTGATCGGCGACGGATTGTATGGAGCGTCCTCGATGGACAATGCACATTTTCAAAAATCATCCCGGCTGGATGATCAACTGGGCAGGCAGGCATTGCACGCCTGCCAAATCACCTTTGACCATCCGATCACAAAGGATCGGCTTTCTTTTACCGCAGACCTGCCGGACGACATGGCAAACCTTCTGGCCTGGATGGAAGCGGAAGAATCGAAGCCCTTGTAGAAATTATTCCGGATTTGGCAGGATTGTTTCCAATTTGGCAGGATTGTTTTGGATGCAGCAAAATTATTTATTATTTGGCAGGATTTTTTCGTATGCTGCAGGATTATTTTTTATTCGATAAGATCATCTCTTGTGCAAGATCAAGTGCTTTTGCTGCATTCTCGTCCCCTGAAAGAAGGCGCGCGATTTCTTTTATCCGTTCTTCCTCTTTCAAGTATCGGACTTTTGTTGTTGTTTCCTGATCCAGAACGGTTTTCTCAATCAGGATATGCTGTGATGCTTTGGCTGCGATCTGCGCCATGTGCGTTACACATAGAACCTGATGGGTTTTGGATATTGCAAGCAGTTTCTCGCCCAGAAGACCTGCTGTTTTACCGCTGATCCCGGTATCTACTTCATCGAATATCAACAGCGGAATCTGATCGCTCTCCGCAAGTATTGTTTTGATGGCCAGCATGATGCGCGATGCTTCTCCTCCTGACGCAATGCGGGACAATGGTTTTAGTTCCTCTCCGATATTGGGTGAAATTAAAAATTCAACCTGGTCGCATCCGTTCTTCAGGAATAATTCCGGATTTTCCTGATAAGTGATCTTCACAGAGAAGCGGGTCCCTTTCATTCCAAGCTCATTCAATTCTTCGCAGATCTTCTTTTCCAATGTTAAAGCGGCAAAGCACCGCTGTTCATGGATCTGTTTCGAATCGGCCTGCAATTTTTTATAATAAATGTCTTTTTGTTTAAGCAGTGCCTGGGTTTTTTCTTCACTTGAACGGATAAATTCGAGTTTTTGAGCGGCATTCCGATAGAACTCAAGAACCGATTCAATGCTTCCGCCGTATTTTTTCTTTAAGCGGAACAGCTTGTCCTGTCTTTCATCGATTTTTTCCAATTCGCCCGGTTCCACAAGAATTTTCTCGATCTCGCTTCGGATCCGGCCACATATCTCCTCCATCTGATATTCCATCTCACTCAGGGTTTCCGAAATGGATTTGAATTCCTCGAAACCGCCAAGCTGATGCTCCATCTTGTTCTTTGCACTGGTGATCGCTGCAAGCGCAGGCATGTTCGATTCCCCGTTTAAATAAAAAAGACTTTCTTCGAGCGTCGTTTTTATTTTCTCGACATTGGCGATGATTTTCCGTCTTTCTGCAAGATCCGTATCTTCATTTATCTTTGGATGGATGGTTTTAATTTCTTTTGTTTGAAATTCTAAAATGTCGATCATTTGGTCTTTTTGGGTTTCGTCGATGATAAATTCCTTCAAGGAATGGATGCATTCATTGTATGGAATCAAATCGTCCTGATAGTGGGATATCTCACGGGATACGGGTTCGCCGCCGAATCGGTCCAGCAGGTCTATCTGCATTTCCGGCTTGAAAATAGATTGATTCTCATGCTGTCCATGAATATCCAGAAGATTTTTCGTTATTTCTTTTAGTGCGGAAATGGGAACCATTTTCCCATTGATTCTTGCATATGTTTTGCCATTTTGGAAAATCTCGCGCGTAATAATCAAGGACGGGTCGTCATTCGGAACCCCAAGCTCTTCGAATATCTGAGGATCCGCAAAAGAGTTCTCTTCAAAAACCGCTGTGATCACCGCACAGTCACATCCATGCCGGATGACATCCTTGTTCATCCGGTTTCCTGTGACCGCGCCGATGGAATCAATCACAATGGACTTGCCCGCTCCGGTCTCCCCTGTAAGGATTGTCAGCCCTTCCTTTATATCAAATGCAGTAAAATCAATTAATGCAAAGTCGCGTATTTCCAATCGTGAAAGCATGCCTTACCTCCAATAACGGAATTGAATTTCTCATACCATGAGCGCTTTAAGTTTTTCTACCAGATGATTCGCCAGGATGGAAGACTTCGTGGCAATAAAAATCGTGTCATCGCCAGCCAAAGTGCCGACAACTTCCGGGAAACTGAGGGAGTCAATCGTGGAGGCGCTTGCAGAAGCCATGCCGGGAAGGGTTTTGAGGATCACGATGCTTCCTGCGTTGTCACAGGATAAAACAGCCTGTGTAAATACGGTAATCAGTTTTGATGTGGTGGGTTCCTTGCTTCTGGCATTCCCCACATATTTTTGAATATTCATCTCATTCGTCACTTTGCTTAATCCCAATTCTTTGATATCCCGCGACATCGTCGCTTGTGTGACATCAAGATGAAGTCCGCGCAAGATTTCAACCAGTTCTTCCTGGGTGGAGACATCCTGTTTATTAATAATTGACAAGATGTAATTATGTCTTTCCTTCTTACTCACTTTCATGGGTTTCCTCCTCCGTTAATCCTTCTTGGATCAGCCGATGCCTCTTGCATAAATTTTCGTTGCCAGGGACTCGTAAAAATTGCTTTTATTCAGTTTGACCAGATTCATCGATGTGGAGGATTTTGTTACAACAATTCTGTCAAGCTGGTCCAATGTGCATACATGGGCTCCATCTGATGTCATCAGCGGATTGAATGGATATTCCTTGACAACAATCTCCACATGGCTTTCAGGAGCAACTACATAACTGCGGTTGTGCAGTGTATGGGGATTCAGCGGAGTGATCAGAATAAGCTCCAATGTCGGTTCGATAATCGGGCCGCCCGCAGACAGCGAATAGGCGGTCGATCCGGTCGGTGTTGAAATAATCACACCGTCTCCCGGCAGCTTCTCAACCAGTACATGGTCAATAAACAAATCAAGGTTCAATATCCTTGAAATTCCACCTCTCATGACGACAAGGTCGTTCAGGGAAAGCGTCTGTACTTTTTTTATTCCTTCGGCTGAATAGCAGGTGGACTCCAGCAGCATTCGCTTCTCGATCTCGTAATCCCGGTTGAATATCTGGGTCAGCGCCTGCATTGTATTATCGGGTTTGATTTCCACTAAAAATCCGACACTTCCCATATTTACTCCGATAATCGGAGTTTCGCGGGATAAATTATCATGAACCGCGGTAAGGAATGTGCCGTCTCCGCCCAGGCACATAAGAAGCGCGCAGGATCCATACGAATCGAATTCAATATGGTCTGAGGCCATTGTAATCGGATTCCGGTACTTCTCATCAAGAACAGCGGTGCCTCCAAGGCGGGCGATTTCTTGTGCCACTTGAAGAGTTTTCGTGAATCCAATGTCTTTATCTGGATTGGGAATCAAACCAATTCGCATTCCACTTATCCCTCCTGCATCGATTTTCGCTGTTTCATGATAAACGAATATTACAAGAATTATACACTATTTTTTTATCGAATTGAATATTATTTATTTTTTTGAGCTAATAATCAAAAAGAAAAAGAATCAAAAATCCAGCTTTTCTGACAAAACACGTCATTGCAACAGCCAAATGCGTGTCATTCTTCCATATTTTATTCATTGATCAGTTTTATGGATTTATCCAGAATAGAACGGACATCCATCCCTTCCAGTTCGCAAAGCTCGTCGATTTTTCCCTGACAGAGGGGGGAATCGCTGACACCGACTTTTTCCAATTTTACCTGTATCCGACTTTCAAAAATCAGGTTTTCGATCTCGGCGCCAAGGCCTCCCCTCGTTATCGCATTTTCGATGGTGATGACCCGTTTTGTCTTTTTAATGGATTCCAGCAGCAGCGGTGTTTCCAGTGGCTTGATTTTACGGATATCGATCCAGTCACAGGAATATCCCAGCTTTTCAAGCTCCGCACAGACTTTTGCTCCCTTTTCGGCCATGATTCCTTCCGTGATGATGGTCAGATCTTTTCCGTCATTCAGCTTGATTGGCTGTATTGTGGTATTATCTGCTGCAGCGATATTGTATTTCTCGGGAATCTCTTTCTCTCCCCCGCGCGGATAGCGGATTGCAACTGGTCCTTTGCAATAATACAGCGCATAATTCAACATCAGATTCAATTCTTCATAATTTCTTGGAGACAGGATCTCGATGAACGGAATGGTCGTCAGTAGCGACAGGTCATAGATCCCTTGATGGGTCTCTCCGTCCTCTCCGACAATTCCGGCACGGTCGATGCATAGAATCACATGCAATTTTTGCAGTGCGACATCGTGAAGAAGCTGATCGTAGGCTCTTTGCAAAAAAGTGGAATAAATCGCAACAACGGGTTTCATTCCTTCTGATGCCATTCCAGCCGCCATGGTGATCGCATGCTGCTCGGCGATGCCGACATCAAAAACCCGTTTGGGGAATTCATTTTGAAATTGATCCAGACCGGTCCCATTGGACATTGCCGCGCAAACCGCGGTGATGGAACTGTCATTTTTTGCATATTCGGCAATAAAATTTCCGAAAGCCAGCGAAAAGGATGGGAAAGAGGATGGGGAAGGATTTTTTAATTTCAGTGTCAACCCGTTCGATATTTCGAATGGAGCGATTCCGTGGTACTTTTCGGGAGAGATCTCGGCAAAATTATATCCTTTTCCTTTTTGAGTCAGGACATGGATCAATATCGGGCCTTTCATCTTTTTTACCGAAGACAGATAGCGTTCCAATTCCTCGATGTCGTGTCCGTCAATCGGTCCATAATATTTGAATCCCAGGTCCTCGAAAATCATTTTGGAGGGATGGATCAGATAGCGAAGGAACGATTTGAAATTTTCAATGGAATCGGAGACAAGCCGTCCCGCTTTTGTTCTGCTGAGAAATCCATACGTTTTCTTTTTTAGCATCAAATAACGCTTGGATACACGGATGGACGCCAGATGTCTGGATAAGCCGCCGACATTGTGTGTGATCGACATCTGGTTGTCATTTAAAACCACGATCAGGTCCAGACCCGACTGTCCGGCATCATTGAGGGCTTCGAAAGACATTCCGCCGGTCAGCGCTCCATCGCCGATTACTGCGACCACTTTGTTTGTCACGCCTTTTATAAAATTGGCGCGCACCATTCCCAGGGCGGCGGAGATGGAGGTGCTGCTGTGCCCTGTATTGAAAGCGTCGTATCGGCTCTCCCCTCTTTTCGGAAACCCGGAAAGCCCGTCTTTCTTGCGCAGTGTGCAAAATTCAGCAAATCGCCCTGTCAGCATTTTATAGGCGTATGTCTGATGACCGACATCCCATACCAGCCGGTCTTTGCAAAAATCAAACTGCCTTAGCAGGGCGATCGTCAATTCCACAACGCCGAGGTTGGAGGATAGATGCCCGCCATTTTTTGATACGGTATGGATGATTTCCTCTCGTATTTCGGCAGACAGCTGTGTCAGTTCCTCTTTATTCAGTTCTTTTATATTACCGGGTTCATTCAATTTTTCAATAATGATTGGCATATGTCCCTCGCTTAATCATTTTATCCTTTTTAAAAGATAGTCTGTCAATAAATTTAAAAAAGCGGTATCGTAGCCCTTTCTTTTAATTTGGTCCAGATTCCGGAATGCCTGCTCTGTCGATATTTGCAGCAGTTCTTCCGCTTTTGGCAGTCCGAACAGGGAAACATAGGTTGATTTCTCTTCTTTGGTGTCTTTTCCGACGGTTTTGCCCATGATTTCGCTATCGGAAACAATATCCAGAATATCATCTTTGATCTGGAATGCCAGACCGATGGCATCAGCGTATTCTTCCAGCAGGTCCTTTTCCGCTCCTGCCGCCTGACTGATCAGGCAGGATGCAAGAATCGGCGCTTTGATCAAAGCGCCTGTTTTCATAGAATGCATTTTCTTTAGTAGATCATAGGATATTTGCCGATGCTCGCTTTCAAGGTCGATGGTCTGGCCGCCGATCATTCCGTTTTCTCCGGTTGCTTCGCTGATGACATAAGCCGCTTCAATCTTCCCTTTTTTGGGATGGGCCATACAGTCGCAGAGCATGATCTCATAGGCCTTGTTCGCCAGTGCGTCGCCTGCCAGGACAGCGATTCCTTCGCCGAAAACCTTGTGATTGGTAAGTCTTCCTCTTCGATAATCATCATTGTCCATGCATGGCAGATCGTCATGAATCAAGGAAAATGTATGGATCATTTCGATCGCACAGGCAAATGGCATCAAGTCTTCCTTCGGCGTATTGAAAAGATCGCCGACAGCAAGGCAAAGGACCGGCCGTATTCGTTTTCCCCCGGCAAGAAGGCTGTATCTTGACGCATCCACGATTTTTTGCTGTTCAGCGGAATTCTGTGGAAAATACCGGTTGAGGCCTTCTTCGACTAATTTTGCATATTCGTTCATTTTTTCATCAAAAAGCATTGTTCTCTCACTCCTCGAATTCGACTTCATGGACCTGGCCCTGGGAATCTTTCACTAATTGGGTGATTCGATGCTCGATGGAATTGATCTTTTCGCTGCAAATCTTGGACAGTGCCATTCCTTCTGTAAAAAGCTGCATGGATTCTTCCAGCGTCGATTCGCCTTTTTCCAGGTCTTGTACAATGTTCTCCAACGCTTCCATGGCTTCTTCAAAGGACATTTTTGATTGGATGGATGATTTTGCCATGCTATTTACTCCTCGTATATTTTTTCTTAAAAGACCGCTGCAATATTTTTATTGTTTTTTATTGTTTCTTATTATACGCTCATTACTCGTTCCTTGTTCGCTTATTTATTTGTTTGATTGAATGGATAAGACCGAGCAGTCCAGTTGTCCGTCTGTTAATCGGACCGTGATCCCGTCTCCGGTTTTTGTCTCTTTTACCGAACGGATGATCGCATGGGTTTTGCTGTTTTGTGGAACACTATATCCTCGTTGAAGAACCTTCAAGGGGCTTAATCCGTCAAGGCGCTGCATATGAAGATTCAGCGAGGCCTTCCTTTGCTCCAGGATCCGCATCAGGTTTTGCTGTAATGCGTCGTTAAGAAGATCCAGTTCTTCTCTTTTTTGGTCAACCAGCTTTTCCGGGTGAAGAAAAGCTCGATGCTGCCGCAAATGCTGTAATTTCAGCTTTTCGTACTCCAGTCTGTTTTCTAGTTGTTTGGATAATTGAACGGTCTGATGACGAATATGGTCCATACATTCTTTTTTGACCGGCATGACGAGTTCGGCGGCTGCGGACGGAGTGGGTGCACGTAAATCCGCGACAAAATCGCAGATGGTGAAATCGGTTTCGTGACCAACAGCGGATATGATTGGAATTTTCGATGCATAAACCGCACGTGCGACGATTTCTTCATTAAAACACCACAGATCTTCCATCGAACCGCCTCCACGTCCGACAATCACCACATCCACATCTCCTTGCCGATTCAGTTCTTCAATCGCATCCGCAATGGATTGTGCCGCTGTCGCACCTTGTACCTGTACCGGTACAAGAACCATGCGGAAATCCGGGAAACGTCTGCTTAGGACATGGATGATGTCCCGTATCACTGCGCCGGAGGAAGAGGTGACAACGCCGATCTTATGGGGCAGATAAGGGATTTTCTTTTTGTGAGAGGAGTCGAAAAGGCCGTCTTCAGACAATTTTTTCTTCAGTTGTTCGAAAGCGAGAAACAGATCGCCAAGTCCGTCCATTCTCATTGAATTCACATAAAGCTGGAATTTGCCGTCCCGTTCATACACAGAAGCTTTCGCATAAAGATTCACTTTTTGACCGTCTTCCGGGGAAAAGCCCAGGCTTTGCGCCGCACTCCGGAACATGACACAGCTTACAGAGGCTTTATCGTCTTTCAAATTGAAATAAAGATGCCCGGAAGGATATTTTTTAAAAGAAGAGATCTCCCCTTTCACATACAGGCCGGACAAATCCGGGTCGGCCTCCAGCAAGGAATTCACATAATGATTCAATTGGGATACGGTTACCGCATCATGCATTTTCTTCGGGCTCGTCAGGGTTCACAGAATCATTCCCGGCTGCTTTTTTCTTTTCGGAATCGTTTGAATCGGTCGGTCTCAGATAGGATAGATTTCCTAATATCCCGTTGATAAAGGATCGGGCTTCATCTGTGCTGTATTTTTTAGAAAGGAAAACCGCCTCGCTTACCGAGACATTGAAAGGAACCATCGGAACGAACAGGATCTCATACGTTGCAATCCGCAGGATCGTCTGGTCGATCTTGGCAATCCGGTCCAGGTTCCATTTTTTTAAATGATGGGAATAAATGCTGTCAATCTCGCTTTTGTTCTCGCAAACACCTTTGATCAAGAGATTAAAATAGTCGAGTTCATTCTCTTTTACATTATAGTCCATGATGAATTGTTTTTTTTGCTCTTCTGGATTTTGCTTTTGAATCTCCAATTGGTACAGAAGTTTAAAAGCGGATTCTCTAGATTCTCTTCTACTCATTTTACCCTCTTATCGAAATCTTCCTGGTGGAAGGATTTTATCCAGCAATTCTTTCAGATCTTCTTTATTGCTGAAGAATTTTTTGCCGATATAGTATCCAACTCCTGTTAAAATAAGGACAAACAGGGTTTTCCAAAAACCAAATAAAATAAAGAACAAGGCTAGGATAAATCCAATGAACCCACCGATAAATGCAGAATTATGTGCCTTTAATTCTTCAAATAAACGCTTCATTCCTTATCGCTCCACTTTTGTGGAAATCGCTTCCACCCTGCTGACCTTGATCGTGACTTTATATACCGGAATCCCCGTATACCGTTCGATGTCTTTCTTGATCCGATCCTGGACTTTCGCCATCATTGCCGGAATTTCTATGTCAGAAAAAGTAACCGCGGTGAGTTCACCCCGGATCTTGCCTTCTTTTGCAGAACACACCCTTGCTTTTGCTGTCTTGATGCCGCATTGCGCAGTTTTCGCTGTATTCAGCGCAATGTTCTCCATCCCATTTACACCGATATCGATGAATTCCACCTCCTTTCGGCCGATTCCTCGTTTCTCGCATCTGCCTCGCTGCAGTCCATAAACCAGGATGACCATGCTGAACAGAAACAGAAACGTGGCAAAAAGAACGACAATCCAGCGCATGGTGGAAGAGACGGTCATCCCGTAAATGACAAAATAAATGGATTCCAGCATTTTTCGGTTGATCACAATCATCACTGCAATAATAGAGATGATTGACAGTAAAAATGCATATAATACCAATGCAAATCGAACCAGTTTACTCATTTTAATACCATCTCTTTCTTATTATTGTTTCTCGTCCGGGGATATGACCCCTTTCACATGAACGTTGACCGCTTCCACAATCAATCCGGTATATTTCTCAACATCGTTCTTCACCCGCTCTTGTATCGACCAGGCGACTTCCGGGATGATATTTCCATAGTACAAAATAGGGTAGACTGTAATGGTCACCAGATCTTCTTTATTATCATTGAATAGGACCACCACACCCTTGCCCTCATGTTCTCCAACAATCGATTCCTTAAGGGTGATGATCGCACTTGAATCCAGTCCGAAGACTCCCGGGGTTCCGATAGCGGCCTCGACGGCATACTGTGCGACAAACCCCTGTGTCATCGCGCGCTCCCCTTTTATCGAGTTTTCATTTGTTTTAATCGACATTCTTGCTCCAGACAGAACGCGTCATTATGCGCGCTCGATATAATCGCCGGTTCTTGTATCGATCTTGACTCGTTCTCCTTGATTCACAAACAGCGGCACCTTGATCGTCGCGCCGGTCTCGACAATAGCATTCTTGGTTGCGTTCTGCGCGGTATCGCCTTTCACTCCAGGCTCACAGTCAACAATCTCCAGTTCGACAAAGATCGGAGGTTCGATTCCGAAAATATCTCCTTTATACGAAACAACTTTACAAATCATCTCTTCTTTCAAGAATTTAATCGCATCTCCGATGGACTCTTTTGTAAATGGCACCTGGTCATAGGTCTCCTGGTCCATAAAATAGTATAAATCCCCGTCTTTATAAACAAAGCTCATGTCCCGGCGATCAAGCTGCGCACGTTCGAACTTGTCATTCGGATTGAAGCTGCGTTCCACAACTCCTCCCGTTTTGGCATTGCGATATTTTGTCCGTACAAATGCCGCTCCCTTGCCAGGCTTGACATGTTGAAACTCAATAACTTGATAGACTTGTGAGTCCATTTCAAATGTGACACCATTTCTAAAATCCCCGGCCATTATCATATTATGTTTCCTCCAAAATTAATTTTTACATTCATATTTTATGCTAGAAAACGCTTTTTAGCAATAGCATTGCGAAAGCCTTGTTTAATTATCTTTCGGCTTGATATGGAAGAGCCATTTCAAATGCCTTTCAAACGGCCGTTTCATACGTACCTGAAGGGCTTCTTCGTTTGAAATCGGATTCACTAGAATAGTGAGAATTTTCGCGCGGTTTCCGGCAATGATGTCTGTCAATATCTGGTCTCCGATCAATACGATCTGGGAGCGTTCCAGTCCGGGATGTTTCTGCATGGCAAGCAGGATTCCCCTTCTGGAAGGTTTCCGTGCGCTGGGCAAAAAGGAGATTCCCAGGGAGTCCGAGAATGTTTTTGCTCTCTTGTAGCGTGCATTGGAAATGATCATGCATTCCATCCCTTGTTTTTGGATTCTTTCAATCTGTTCTTTTGCATATTCTCCGCCCACCAGGCTGCCGTGTTTCGACAGGGTGTTGTCAATGTCAAGAAGAACCAGGCGGATTCCTTGCTGATACAATTTATTGAAATCAATATGCGCAAGGGATTCCACATATAAATCCGGCAGAAAAATCGATTTATTCCGTCCCATGGATAACCTCGTCCAGTTCTTGAATGGTAGCAACGGTACAGTCTGCGCCAAATGATTTCAGCACACGGTCCGATACAGACGATGTGATGCCGATGACCTTCATTCCGGCGCGTTTTCCTGACAGGACGCCGCTTGTCGCATCCTCGACCACGATGCAGTTTTCGGGCTTTACCCCGCAGCGGTCCGCTGCGATCAGATAGATATCCGGATCGGGCTTTTTCTTTGACACATCGCTGCCGGTAATCACCACATCGAAATCAGAATGATTCATTGCTAATATATTCAAGTTGATATTTACTTTTGTCAAATCGGCGCTGCTTGCAAGGGCGACTTTGTTTCCTTCCCTGCGAAGTCTGCCGACCAGTTCTTTCGCACCGGTCATCGGCGGCACATACTGCAAGGCCAGAATGTTGTATTCTTCGTAAATTTTCCTTTTCATCTCCTGGATATAGATTCCGCCGTATTTTTCGACCACGCCCCCGATATAGGTATCTTCGCCGGTTCCGATATATTGTGCGAAGTCTTCCGGGACCGCTGGAATATTATAGTATTTATTTAATACCAAAGAGGCGATTTTTGACAGTCCTTCCTCCGAATTTACCAGTACTCCATCACAATCAAACAATATCGCGCGTTCCATGCATACCTCCCATAGATATTATAAAGTTAACTTTTGTATTATGCACTAAAAATGATTATTTTTCTATCTTATTTGAACAAATCTTTTGAGAAAACAGGATATAATTATCTATTAACACGATTTTTCAGTGATTTGCCGTCGATTTTATTAATTTTCTTGAAATATGATGCATATTCCCATATAATCGTATTGTTTAATTGTTGGAGGTGTTTATATGAAAGTATGTAAATTCGGAGGGTCTTCTCTTGCCAGTGCGGACCAGATTAAGAAAGTATGCGATATCATGCTGGAAGATCCGTCAAGAAAAGTGATGGTTGTGTCGGCTCCCGGTAAAAGGACTCACACAGACATCAAGGTAACCGATCTGTTAATCCGGTTAGCCGAAGTCGTCCTTTCAAAATGCGATTATCAGAAAGAATTATATAATGTAATTGAGCGTTTCAATTCCATTGCGATCGATTTGAATCTTGACGGATCCATCATCGAAACCATTAAGGCGGATCTGAATGCACGGATTTCGATGGACCTTTCAAAGAAAGACCGCTTTATGGATTCCATCAAGGCCGCCGGCGAAGACAACTGTGCGAAGCTGGTTGCGGATTATCTGATCAGCATTGGAAAATGCGCGAAATATTGCGACCCTAAAGAGGCAGGACTGTTATTGACTGACGAATTCGGGAACGCTCAGATTTTGCCGGAGTCCTACGAAAAGCTATCCCTGCTCAAGAATTTT
>CAZJXH010000077.1:0-14198 GCA_964549475.1 uncultured Oscillospiraceae bacterium | reverse complement strand
TGTCTGCAAGGCTGGCCGCTTCTTTTTGGATGATGGAGGCAAGGATAATGATGTCGTTCGTACTCATTCCTGTGTAGCTATATTTCGAACCGATCCGGTCTTCCGAAACCCGCAGCATTTTGCCGATCACATCCTGCGGTTTCATGTTAAGGTAAAACAGATAGGTTTCCGGGAAAAGATATCCTTCCAGTTTGAAACAGCGGTTTGCATTCGCAGGGATTTTGCTCACCAGGGAATAATAGCTGAAATCATAAGAATTGATGGTTGCAAGAAAATCCGCCTTTTTACATACGCCTTTCGCTTCCAGACGGTCGCCGATCTGCGAAGCGGAAAACCCTTCCGGAATCACCACCTTGATGGTTGGAATCGGGGTGATGGTAGGAGTCGGAGCGGTTGTAGGGGTTGGTTGTCTGGATGTGGATTTGGAAGAATTCGCACGGGAGTTTGCAGAAGACCCATTGCTGCTTGTGATGGAGGATCTGTCGATTTCTGAATCCGGAAGATGATCAGCGCTTGATTCATAGGATGTTGTCTCATCGATGTTTGAGCTTGCGGAGTCTGTCATGTTTTTTCTGCCGCAGCCGGTCGAGCCCAATAAAATAGCAAATGTCAGTAATAGAATGATAAGCTTTTTCAATATTTTCTCCTTGTTCTATAAGCCGGAATCAGTTTAGCACAAAATAAATGGAAAATCAAATTCACTCGTTGACCTGCTAGTATGATAAATGACTATTGATAAAATTATTCAAATATAGAATAGTATAATAAGCAAAATATGTCTATGCAGCGGTTTATTGTTATTTGCGAGGTGCTGGGGGTAGAGATGAAAGAATTATTTATATGGTAGGTGCACCAACCGATTTCAAATTATCGCGCCAAATTATATCTAGGTTCTATAGGTTCTTTTCAATTTCCAATATCTTCTGTTCTTTTTCTATCTCCTGTTTCAACTCTTCTTCCGACGGCATATACAGCATATATTTCGAAGCAAAAATCTGGTTGTTGTCTTCTGGCAAGGTGTATTTAACAACTGAGTCGCTTTTATCAGCACAAAGAATGATACCAATTGGAAGATTGTCTCCCTCATTCATAAGCTCTCTTGTAAAGTAGTTGACATACATTTGTAGCTGACCAAGGTCTTGATGTTTCAGCTTACCAACTTTTAAATCGATAATGACAAAGCACTTCAAAATATAGTTATAAAACAATAAATCGATGAAATAGTGTTCTCCATCAAAGGTTATTCGCTTTTGTCTTGCCACAAAAGAAAAGCCTCGACCAAGCTCAAGCAGGAATTTCTGTAAATAATCAATCAAGCCCTGTTCGATATCTTTTTCGTACAAGCTGGGGGTTTGCTGCAGACCTAAAAATTCAAGAACATATGGATCTCGAATAATATCTTTGGCTTCAATGCCTTTCTCCAACGTTTGAATTTCATCTCTTACGCCATCTTTGTTCTGACTGGACAGCAGTCTTTGATAATAAAAGCTATTAATCTGTCTTTCAAGCTGCCTTGTACTCCAATTTGATTTCGTACATTCGTCAAGATAGAAGTCGCGTGCTGTGGCATCTTCAACCTTTAAAAGCATACGATAGTGTGTCCAGCTTAATTGGTCACGCAGTGCGTGACTATTTGGATAAGCGATATAGAATTGACGCATATATTTTAAGCTTGTAATAGTATAACCCTTACCAAATTCAACAGTTAGTTTTTCAGAAAGGTATTTTAATAAGCCAGCGCCATATTCGGCACGGTCATTGAGATATGGGGACGGTTCTTTTATTTCATTTTCAAATTTTTCGGATGCCGCGCTGAAAAATTATAAGAGCGGCTATAAAATTTCGCTTTTGAAATAAAAGAACCGTCCCCATATTTCCATGTTTCACTGATGTCCCTTGCTTCTTTGAAATCCGAATAGTACAATGATAAATAAATATCCAGCATAGGAGTGACTAGAAATGAGAAACCGCCGGAAAATGGTTTGTTTTGTACTTGCTGCATTCTCTCTTGCCAATCTGATATCGTGCTCCAGTAATATCAATCCGTCCAGCCTTATCAGCAAGCCGGAACAGGAAAACAGCTCCAGTGCCGCCAGCAAGGCGGAGAGTGAGGCCGTGCAGCTGACTGGTCCTCAAAAGGCGAATTTGAATTTTTTAACAGAACTGGCTTTGGGGAAAGGAACGGAATACGATTTCAGCCATTTTGCCGCCTCCGGCACGACCGAAGAGATGTTCGAACTTGCGGAGGGGGACATGAACACCTGTGCGTTGGCCTTTGACAGGGAACGATACGCCTATATCGGCTGCAACACCTCCCCTGCAAGAATCGTCAAATACGATCTCTTTGATATGAAACGGGTCGGATCCATCGATCTGCCGGCCAATGACGGGCGCGACGAATGCCGGGTGGCGGCGCTGATCGCTGTCAGTCCCGACATCATTATCCATGCCAGTTATACCAATCCCTGTGTTTTTACAAAAATAAATGGAAAAACAATGGCCATAACCGGAACGTTGAGAGGCGAAGTCGAGGAAGCCAACGACAAATATATCCGGGGAATGACGTATGACGGGAAATATGTCTACGCCGCCACGGATTCCACGCCGGGCAAAATTATTCAATTCGATCCTGTTACCATGACAAAAGTAGACGATATCGTTTTCGAAAATCCTGAAATATCCGGTATCTTTGCGATTACCATTTGCGGGAATTATCTGGTCGGTGTCTGTGGCAGAGAGGAGGCGGAAGAGGCAAAGATTTTCCGCCTTGATCTGAATGACATTCATAAGAGCCCGGACTTCCTCACCATACCGGAATATACGAGCTTTCAAAGCCTGTGTACCGACGGACAGTACATCTATGCCGCTACTTTCACCAATCCAGTCAAAGTGGCGAAGGTGAATGCCCGATCCTCCCGGCTGGAATTTGTCTCCGGATTTACCGGAACCCGGGACGAGGAATCGGGAAACTTCTCCATCGTGTATAATGGCACGGATGTGATCGTCGCGACCTGGCAGCTTGATTCTTCGGTCAAGGACAAGCTGATCAAGCTCAACCCCTCCGACATGTCCAGAAAAGATACACTGGTCACCCCGTGCAAGTTTCCTGCGGATCTGATGTATCTGGGATCCTATATCTATACGTGCTGCGACAAGCCGACCGGTATTGTTTTACGGCTGAAATTCTAGACAGCCGTTTTTGGTTCCATTCGGTTTATTATAAAGAGCAAGGATCAGTTCTTCAATCGCCGGTTCCTCGATATGAATATCCCTGATCGCATACAATTTCATCAAATCCGTTATTAAAGCGGCCGCATCGATCCGGCTGTTTTCAAACCGGAACCACGCCTGATGATCCTCCACCCGCACCAGTTCGGCAAGCGGATGGCTGGTACAGATGGCGGAATCCGCCAGATCGACCACCAGATAGCGACAGGGTGTCATGCGGTCCATCATGATCTGGAGCTGTCCGTCTTCCACGATACCGCCGTGGTTGATCACAATCAGCCGGCTGCAAAGCTCTTCCACATCTGTCAGATCATGGGTCGTCAGAATCACCGTCGTTCCATTCTGGCGGTTGATTTCTTTGATAAATTGACGGACTGCTTTCTTCGCAACGATATCCAATCCAATGGTCGGCTCATCCAGGAACAGGATCCGGGGAGAATGGATCATGGACGCCGCCAGATCGCCGCGCATCCGCTGGCCCAGCGACAATTGGCGGACCGGCGTGTTTAAAATCTCTTGTATATTCAGCACCTCATCGAGCCGTTTCATCCTTTCCTGAAAAGCAATGGCATCCACCTGATAGATCCGTCGAAGCAGTTCAAACGACTCGCCAAGCCGAAGATCCCAGTAAAGCTGGCTCCGCTGGCCGAAAACCACCCCGATCTGCCGGACGACTCTTGTACGGTCCTGATGCGGCGAAAGCCCGTGGATTCGAACCGTGCCCGATGTCGGATGAAGAATCCCGGTCATCATTTTGACGGTTGTGCTCTTGCCCGCACCGTTCGGGCCGAGAAAGCCGACAATCTCGCCGGATCGGACTGAAAAGCCGATCGAATCCACTGCCCGGACGATTTTTTTCTCCGGATGGAAAACGTTGGCGATAGCTCCTGCAATGCCTGGTTTTTTTATCACACAGGCAAAATCCTTGGTTAAATTCTCAACAGCGATCGCTATCATACATCTCCTCACAAGCCGGCGCTTTCCATATTTTACGAACCGGCACTTTCTATATCTTGCGAACCGGCACTTTCTATATCTTGCGAACCGGCGCTTTCTATATCTTACGAACCGGCGCTTTCATATTTTTTCAACCCGAATTGAAAGAATCGAACCGATAGAACATAAAGAACGGTTCCAATCAATGGAGTCAGAACGGCTAGCGGCCACGGAAGGGCCATCCGGGAATCCTTGCCAAGCAGCTCGCAGGCGGGATAGAAGCTTATAAACGCGATCGGCAGAGCAAGGGTTAGAATCATTTGAAGAAATTCCGGATAAATGGACAGCGGGAGCATGGTGGTCCGGTCCATGAGATCAGTCAGGAGCCAGAAAAGCGAGGCGCTTCGTTTCGTCCAGAAAGCCGTGGAGCAGGCAATGTTATAAATCGCGCAGCGGATCAATGTCGCACCGATCACCATCAGCACGACCATTGCCGCATTTTGAAGAGACCAGGGGAAGTCTTGCTTCCAGCTGCTGTAGAGCAGAATCAATAACGCAAGCAGGACATCCATCAGTCCGATGATATTGATATACATTGCGGAAAAGTGAAAAAATACCGGGATCGGACGCAGAAGCATCCGGTCGAACTCCCCCTTGACGACGGTCTCATCCATCCAGATATTCTGTGCGGAAAAAACCATCATCAGCCCGTGGCTCAGATATCCGAATCCGTAAAGGAACGTCAATTGGTAGAATGTCCATCCGCTTATCTGCTGGAATTGATTCGCCAGGCAATAGAGCAGCAGAATGCCGGATGCGACCATCATGGGAATCATCAGCAGACAGCTGATGATATAGAGAGGATATTCCAATTGCTTCAGCAGGGATAATTTGATCAAATATGTCATGATCGAGGCATAATATCGGGCCTTTTTTATCATATCGCCTATCCTCCCAGGATTTGAACACGTTTTTTCGCCCGTACCAGGACCCCGTTCGCCAGCCCTCCGAGAAACAACGCCCAGGCAGCTTGAATCAGAAGAATCCGGACAATTTCGCCCGGTTCCGCCAGACCGATATACACGCTGACCGGGGTCTGGTAGATATGCTGAAAAGGGAAATACTGCAGCACCGCCTGGGCCGACTTCGGAAACAGCCAGAGCGGGATGATTTTCCCGGATAGAAGGAGAATGAAGCCATCCTTGACAGCGCCAAGATTTCCAAGCTGGACATACCAGAAGCAGAGCATCGCGACCAGCGCGCTGATAAACCATAAAATCAGAAACCCGAGCACGGTGCTTACAATGGACAGCCCGAAACAGGCAAGAGACTTCGGCGCAGGCACCTGTATAAAAAGGATCATGATGACAAGCAGCGGAATCAGGCGGCTGATGAAAGCACTGATCGCCAATCCAGCATCCTCTGCGAGATAAATGCCCAGGAGATGGACGGGACGGATCAGATCGATGGCGATATCGCCGCGGGTGATTCGATTCTGCAAAGAAAATTCCACGGTGCTGCTGAAAATCGCAGACAATAAAATCGTCAGCAGAACATAGGTGACCATCTCCCGTTCATTCACGCCACCGCATCGGTATTCCGATATGCCGTTTTCCAGAGATAAATACCGGCAATCATCAGGATGAAATTCGAAGCGATGGACGTCAGAACATCAAAGCGGTAGCTCAGGGCGACCAGCCATTTCATTTTCATAAGATAAAGGTATGCATTCATGGTTGATTCATTCCTTTAAAAAGATTCGATTACAGAAGATTCGATTATAGAAGATTCGATTATAGAAATTTTAAAAGCAAAGAAAATACTTTATCGTGGTAATTCAAGGAATCTGAGAAATACTCGATTACAGCAATTCTGAAAATCCGGAAATGACGAAGTCCGCTTCTGCCAGTACCGCCGGATCACCGATGCCGACGGCGATCATGCCCACCGTCTTTGCAGCGCGGATTCCGGCGATCGAATCTTCAAAAACAACACATTGTTTCGGAGGCGTTTCGAGGTGTCCGGCGGCGATCCGGAAAACAGCCGGGTCGGGCTTGGCTTTATCGGTGCAAAAGCCGTCTGCGATAAAATCGAATGCATCCAGCAGACCAATCTGTGCTAGAATGAAGCGTGCATTTTTGCTCGCCGAGCCGATGGCGGTTCTGATTCCCCGGGAGCGGATGTGCTGAAGATACGGCAGGACGCCCGGCAGGATGTCCTTCTCCGTCAGGTTTTTAAGGGAATCGACATACCGCCGGTTCTTCTCTTCCGCCAATTGTTCGAATTCCAGGTCGCTGACCTCCACCCCGCCGTATCGAAGCAGGATTGCCAGCGATTCCTGCCGGCTGACCCCTTTCAATGCTTCATTGGCTTTTGCGGGGAATTCAAACCCAAGCTCGCCGGCCAGTCTTTGCCATGCGAGATAATGGTATTGTGCCGTATTGACAATCACGCCGTCTAAATCGAAGAGGACAGCAGCAATATTCTGTTTTTCATAGAAAAACGGATCCTTGATATTCATCGGCGGGTTCCTTTTCATTTTAAACTGCATCCGGCTCTCATTCTGCCCGTTCAAGATGCAAAAACGGATGAGGTTCCTTCCATATCGTGACTGTTTTGCGCTCCCCGGCCAAAAGATGGATCACCAGCCTGCCGTTTTCGATTCCATAGCAGTCGCAGACTCCATCCGCTCCATAGCAGTCGCAGGCTCCATCCGCTCCATAGCAGTCGCATATTCCATCCGCAGCCGCTCCGACCGGGCCGCAGCCGCCAAGAGGCGCGTCATCGCACAACACTCGGAGTGCCATGTCCATTTCCGGCAAAATCAGATGGATAGGCAGAGAGATGGCGGACTGGACTGAAATCCGGATTTGATCTTCTTTCATCACAATGGAAAAATCAATCTGATTGCCAAGGTCATCCGTAAATTGATATTCCAGGTCACTGCAGGCGAAAACCAGGAAACACAGGTGGTTGTAACATTTCAGGCCGTTTCCTACCGGCAGGCCGGGTTGCAGGCTGGCGTCCAGATTCATGGGGATGACGGAGTTTTCCCGGACAAAAACCGGAAAGGTGTCCCAATCCGCGCAGCAGCGGAGGCGCTGGTTCCCGGGGAGGCTTTTTTGGGTGAAAAAATCAAGCCACCGGCCTTCGGGCAGATAGACAAACCGCGTCGATTCCTGTTCGCGGACCATTGGAGCGACCAGGAAGCTGTCTCCGAAAAGATACTGGTCGTCCAGCTCGCTGCCGCTTCGATCTTCCGGATAGGACAGGAACATCGCCCGCATCATGGGAAGTCCGGTCCGGCTGCTGATCAGCGCCTGATGATAGATATAGGGCAGAAGGTTCATCCGCATATCGGCGAATTTCCGGTAAATCTCGATCACCCGGGGCTCTCCGGTGCGTTCGGCGATATTCCAGGGCGTCCGCTCCTGATTGAACTGGCCTTTTGTTTCGTTGTGATACTGCATGATCGGGCAGAATGCCGCCATCTGTGCCGAACGGATGTACAGTTCCGCCGTCGGGATATCGGCGTGGAACCCTGCGAGATCCCAGCCCCAGAAAGGAATTCCGGACAATCCGGCGCTTAGGCCCGCCCGGATGGAGGCGCGGAAAGCAGGCCAGGTGGAGCGTTCGTCACCTGCCCAGACAAGGGAGCATTTTTGAATCCCCGCATAGCCGGCGCGGCTGAAGGCCACCCCGTCTTTTTTATAGCGCAGGACAAGATCATAAAAGCTTTTGATGTAATCCAGCGGATACTGGTTGCGCATTTCCAATCCGGTTTTTTTATTCGAAAAAACCGGATCCTCGCCGTAGACGCATTCGCCGCCGTCGGTTTTAAACCCGTCAATGCCGAGCGTTTCCACCAGATAGCGCCGTTTCGAAAGCCACCATTCGCGCGCTTTTTCATTCGTGTAATCGGGGATCGTGCTTCCTTTGAACCATTCATAGGATGGAACATGATAGGGCTCGCCATTGCTTCTGCGTACGTGGTAGTTTTGCCGCAGCATGGACTTTTCGTCCGCATCCCGCTGGGCATGGGCAATCCCATCCATGTATTTCATCGCAGGCATCTGCCATAGGATCAGTTTCAGTCCGGCGGCATGGATTTCCTCCACCATTTTTTTCGGATCCGGCCATCTTCCCCATTCCGGGAAGTCAAAATCGCTGTATTCCAGCGCATCCCCGTTCTCTTTCACTTTATACCGGGCGTCATTGAAAATATAGAAGGTCGCTTCGTCGCTCCATTGCTCCAGTACAAGCGCGGTGGAAGGAATCCGGTGTTCCTGCGTAAGCCTCAGCTGGCGCAGCGTCTCGGATTGCCTGTCCCAGTTGTTACTGGACATCCAGGGGCCGAACGCCCATTTGGGCGGCAGAGCGGGATTGCCGAAAGTCTGTGCATAGGATTTCAGAACATCGGCCGGGGATCCGAGGAAAATATAGGTATCCAGCGGCTTGTCCATCTGGGTGATGGCGGTCTCGATCTCGAGCTGGTCCGCCAGGTTGGTGCCAAAGCGGAAAATGGAGGTATTCGTAGTATCAAGGTAGATCCCGTAATGCTTCGAACTGAGGAGCAGCGGCACGGGAATATAGGTCTTGCGGTCCTGGTCCCGGTATTGATTGTAGACATACTGGCTCACCTCATCCCCTCGGAACTCAATGGAATAGTATCGCTCTCCCATTCCGTAGAATTGCTCATCCGGCGAAAGGACGGTTCTGACACGGATCGCATGGATGGTTTCCGAATCGGCCAATAGTTCGATAAAAGGCTCCTGATGATCCACATAGGGGAGGAATGGCAAAGATTGTGTACTGAAGCGATCCGAGGGTTCACCGTTTTGTTGATCGAAATAGTCAGGAAGCGTTCGGTCTTTGCATGACAGCTCCCCCTGCACTTGTTTTTCACCGGAATCCGGTGAAATAAAAGAATCGCTGTTCTTTTTCACAAAAGCATAGGACGCCTTCCATTGATTGTCTGAAATTTTATTCATCGATAAAGAGACGCTCCAGTCCGGACATTCCGGATTGCTGTAAACCAGGCAGGTCTTTCCGGATTCATCCTCGCTGCCGGACGGGTTCATCGGAATCCATTGCCGGACGTCAAATGAGTATTTCACCGAATGGCAAGGCCGGGGACCGTCCATTGCGATAAATTCATATTCGACAAAATCAAACGCATCGAACCGGCCGATCGAGCATTGCCAGTACCGTTCCCCGACCACGGTCTCTTCCAGCCGCAAGGAAACCGCAGGTCTTGTCCTTCCATTCACTGTGCAGACCACTTGCAGGTTCTGATCCGGACGGCAGGGCTGTGTCTGGACGTTCAGACAGACAGCCTCGTCGCAGGACGGGTGTCTGGGAAAGCGTTCATTCCTCTCCGCCCTGTATGGGTCGCCGGTTCCGGTCGGCTGATGCGAAATGGTGATCAGGGATTGCCCCGTCGATTCCCCGGTTTGTTTTTGTTTTTGATGGATGCTCCATTGGGCAAGGGCGAAAAGGATCACGGACAGATAACTGGATTCCAAAGGCCCGTTGTTCTTCTCTTCCCAATAATGCAGCAATTCTTCGACTTTTGCCGTGGAGGAATCCAGCGAAGGGAGGAATCCCTTGCGATTCCAAAGGTCCTCGGCTTGTGACAGAAGGGCTTTTGCCCGGTCCAGATCGCCCCGTTCCGAATAGTACCAGGCCATCAGATTTGTCAGCTCGGTAACAGAGCAGCCGCCATAATACGAATCCCCCTCGGCAAAGCGGACCCCCTGATCCACCAGATCGTTTTCGATGAGCGCCATGGAGGCCTTGAGGATCTGGTTGCCCGCATCCATAAAGCCAAAGGGAACCGACATCAGGGAAAGATCCCCGAAAACCGCTTCGTTCCCAAGGCTGCTCAGAACACGGCCTTTAAAAAGAAGGTTCTGGAACAAATAATTCTTCATCTCGAGCTGGATCCGGCTGATGTCATCCCGGTCCAGCCGGTTGTTCAATGACTGCAGCGCGCCGAATGCCCATGCGATATTGGTTGTATATATGCCGGCTTGTTTGTTATAAAACCAGTTCTCTCTTGGAGAACGCCATTGTTCTGCGATCGCCGCAACCGCTTTTTGGATCGCAGGTTCAAAAGTCTCGATGGACCGGTCGTTCGGGCATAGATTCAGATACTCGCCAAGAATCCAGGCCCAGCAAACGGAAAGGAAATAGTTTCCCTTTGAATCCTTTGAATTTTTTGAATCCTTTGAATCCTCTAAAAATACCATTTCCCGGCATAGCCATTCCCGGACCGTCTCCGGTTTCTGTTGTCTTAACAGGTAAAAAGCAGTAAAGGATTGTTCCAATAAATCCATAGGACGGCCTTCAAAAAGATATTGTCCATCTTTCCACTCAATTGTAATATCCCTGACGATTTCAATCTTATCCATATGATTTCCTCATTTTCGTCTGATCAATTTCAATTGATCCTTTTAGGTTCCATCTCAGCGGGTCCTTTTAGGTTTCATTTCAATTGACCCTTTTGGATTCCATTATTGTATTTTTTAGTTTTGTTTCTTCTGCTTTGCTTCGTTATTCAAGCAGACCGGATTGATCTGTTCCATTCGGAATCGCAAGAGGCTGGAACTTGTTGAGGGAATAAGGCTGTCCATTTACGTCTATCGTCAATTCATCAAGGGCGCCGGATTCCAGGGATACCGTGACACCCTCCTGCCGGATGACCAGCTTCAGAACGCATCCCTGGAATTTGATGCGCAGCGCCATCCGCTGCCAGGCCGCCGGCAGCTTCGGGTTCAGGGCAATCCGGTCGTTTCGGATCCGGAACCCTGCGAACCCTTTGACAGCGGCCTGCCATCCGGCGCCCATCGACGCGAAATGCAGTCCTTCCCGCCCGGTGTTTGACATCAGGTCGTACAGATCGATCCCGACGCTTTTCGTGAAATAATCAAACGCCTGCTGTTCGTATCCCAAAAATGCCGCCATTTCCGCATGGGTGCCGAAGCTGAGCGAGGAATCATGCGTCGTGATCGGTTCGTATTCCTCCCAGGCCGCCTCTTTCTCCTCCACCGTGAATTGATCCGGAAGCAGAAGCATCAGCAGGATCACATCCGATTGTTTGAGAACACGGTACCGCTGCAGACGGTCAAAACAGATCTTTTTATACAAAGGGACATCCCCTTCTTTAAAGGCTTTCACATCAAGCGGTTCTGTTTTGAAATAGTTCTCGTCCTCCACATACAGATGCCGCTCCGGCAGGTAAAGAACAACCGCTTTCTGTTTGATTTCTCTCCACCGGTTCTCTTCCGATTCCCGGAATTGGATCTTGTCACAAAGAATCCGGTATTTCTCCGGATCCGTCTGTTTCAGGAGCGATGCGAAATGCCCGGCGAGCTTCATATTATACAACGCCATCATGACAGTGTATGTGTTGTTGCATCCCACGCCGCCATATTCATTGGGGCCCTTCACAAACAGCAGATTGTACCGGTCGGACTGTTTGTCATACGTAAACCGGCTGCCCCAGTACCGCGCAGTCTCGATCAGGATTTCCACCCCGGCGTCCTGCATGAATGTCCAATCCTTCGTTGCCTCATAATACAGGCTGATTGCATAAGCCACATCCGCCGTGATATGGACCTCGCACAATCCGATGTCCCAGCTCTCGCATTGTTCGCTGCCGTCAATGGAGCTCATCCAGGCATATCTTGCTCCTTCTGCATTCTGGGCGACGGCATTCCGGCGGGCGCCGTCCAGCGTGTGATACCGGTACAGGAGCAGATTGCGTGCGACCTGCGGCTGAGTCATCAGGAAGAATGGCGTCATGAAGATCTCCGTGTCCCAGCAGTAGCAGCCCTTGTACCGGCTGTGCATGATTCCGCGGGCACCGATGGAGACGCGGGAATCCACGAGGGAAGCTGTCTGGATCAGCTGGTAGATATTGAACCGCAGCGCCTGCTGCGCTTTCGGATCCCCTTCGATCTCGATGTCCGCGAGCTGCCATCGCGCCTGCCATGCCGCCATCTGCTGGTCGATCATCGCGTCAAATCCGGCTTTTTTTGATTGGCTCAAGGAATCACAGACAAGGTTCTGGAGGTCTTCGACCCTCGCGTCGCGCGATGTCCAGACAGAAACAAATTTATTCATGGTGTATGTTTTCAGCCGTTCAGCATCCAGACTCCCATGACGGCCAATGAAGCCATCCGGGGCCAGGGGTTCCTGCCTGCAGGGGATTAAATGCCCATCTTCCAGAAACTCCAGGTCGAATCCCTCACATAGTGTGATATTGCTGCTTTTGGCGGACATCGTCACTGTACAGGGCCCGGTCGCAGGGCAAGATCTTGAGGTCTCCCTGAGAAATTGGTAGACTTCCACATCATCCAGCATCTGATCATCCTGGATGATCCGGTTGCTTACCTTGGTATCGATCCCTGTTTCAAATTCGATGATGCCATAATAGTTAAGCGGAGTAAGGGAGATAGAAAGAAAGGCTTGATGCACATGCTGCAGATGCAGAAATTTGACGGTTTCGAACCGGGTTTGTTCCCCTGTTTCACAGACAAAGGTACCGCTTCTTCGAATCAGTCCCTGGTCCATGTGGAGTGTTTTCCGATACTCGGTGACGGTCAAATCTTTCCAGTCGAGATTCTTTCCATTGATCCGGATGGTTGTTTTCCAGAAATTCGGGGTGTTTGCCATATCGGTCAATCTTGGGTTGATATAGTCAAACAGGCCGGCGATGAATACACACAGCTCAAAATGATTCGGCCGGCTGTCTTCTTCGTTGAATCCACGGCAGCCCATATATCCATTTCCCATCGAAAATATGCTTTCATTGAAATCGTTTCGATCGGCTGATGTTGTTTCTTGTTCAATAACCCAGTCCTCATTACGGCAATCCATTGTTTATAAACCTCTCATTTTGGCTTTATTATTCTATTTTTATTGTATTTTGAAGAAAAAGAAGAGCCTTGTTATTTATGGCACAAGAAAAGATCGATTCCATTTATAGAATCCGGTCGATGGGTCTCAATTCCGATCCGATTGAAATCAGAATCCATGCGTCTTTGCATAGTCCAGATCCGGCCGGTTATTGTTCGATTCCGAATGCTTTTGCGATGGAAAACGCTAAAAATCCGGCACAGGTTGCAAACGCATCTCCCGTTGTGGATTCTCCGGTCTGTTCATCCACGCTTTCACAAGCAATTCCATTATCCATCTTCAAATGGGGAAGAAGGTTCAGAAAATGGTCCCTGCGTCCACACAGCAGGCCATTCGCCAGGCTGAGGATCCAGGGGTGGGGAGCGTGTTCACAGCCGATATCGGCAATGACGCTCCCATAAAAAGAGTACGGATAGGCAGGATCGCGGATCACATCCAGCGTATGGCGATAGACCGGATCGGAGGATTCGCAAAAGCCATAAAAAGGAAGCAATTGCAGGCTGCCCGGCGGCTCATCATACACATTCCACTTTCCGGCGATGTCAATCGACCAGGCATAGAACGGAGCGCCGCGATATTCCTGAATGCAATGCCGATGAATCGCCGATCGGACACTTTCGGCTTCGCTGGCAAAAGAGAATCCATTCGGAAGAAACGGAAACGCCTTTGCGTTCATTCTTTCTTCAAGGATTGTCATGACTTTCCATACAAGGACATTGTCATACGTCAGATAAGGATAGACCACTTCGTCATCGGTCGGCTGTAAAAAAGTCTCGTACAGCAGCAGCTCCGGATGTCTGCAGTCCAATAGCTTTTTTAGGATCCGGGCGATTCCGGATACGATACAGGGCTGTTCAAAAATGGATTCCTCTCCTGTTTTCTGAACATAATGGTCCAATGCGATAACCGGTGCGCACAGTTCATCCAATTCAAATCCGGGTTCCAAGACCATCCCGTCGATATAGCGGCTGTGTGTACCTACATTTCTAATCTGTTTGGTAAAAACATAATCCAGAATCTGCCGTGCATATCCGGAATCCGCCATCAGGATGGACGGAAAACTCCAAAGCAGGCTGTCCCGGTCCCAATAGGCGGCGCTCACGTAGTAGCGC
>CAZJXH010000076.1:0-14243 GCA_964549475.1 uncultured Oscillospiraceae bacterium | reverse complement strand
TGTTAATGTTGTAATTTACAATGTCGATCATTTTAAAACAGCTGGTATAGAAAAAATTCCAACAACACTCACCGAGCTTGAATCTGCTTGTGTAAAACTGAAATCTGCCGGCTTTACCCCGTTTGCAGGAGCTTTCCTTGATGCATGGACTGTTGGACAATCGTATATGCCTTGTATCAGCGCCCAGTTTGAAGATCCATTCAAATTCACGGATGGGCTGAATGACGGGTCCAAGACGTTCTCAAAGGATGTTGATACTGCCAGCATCATCCGCCTCCTTGATATCATGAAAAAGTATTCCCAGGCGAATGCGCTGGATACCGATGACGCAGGAGCTGTCAAACTTCTTGGGGAAGGAAGCGCTTCGATGTATATCAATGGTGACTGGACGTTTGTAAATGCACTCAAAGTAAATCCAAAACTGAATTTCGATGTATTCGCACCCCCTGCCGATGACAACTCTGCACATACAAAAATCGGCGTTGACACCGGATTTATCCTGGGAGTCAACGCGAATACCAAGAATCCGGATGCTGTTGACGAGGTTATGGAATGGCTCACCGATGGGACAGATTCTTCCGATCAGGCCTGTGGTCCTATCCTGGCTACTTATATCGGTATTCCTGCTTTCAAATCAGTCAATCAACCTTCTTTCGGCGCTGCTTCCAAGACAATCAGCGATTATATAGCCAGCGGGAAGACAACTCCGTGGTTTTTCTCTCTTGCTCCTCAGGGATTCAAAGCGGTTTCAGAAACAGAAGCTGTCGGCTACTTGAATGGAACGTATACTGCTAAAAAATTCTGGGAAATCATGGATAAAGATTGGGCGGATTTAGTTGCCTGATCCTTAAGGCAAATAGTAATTAATGCTGCATTGGATATACACAAATATATCCAGTGCAACATTAAAATGCCTGTTCCATAAGAAAGGATGATGACATGAAAAAGAACAGTATTGTTTATAGTAGAAAATCAATACTTTTTTTGTTTATAGTCCCGGCTGTTTTGCTTTATACTGCAGTTGTCATATACCCGCTATTCAGAGGATTTGCGATTTCCCTGACAAATTTGAATATATTCGGTACAAAAAATGATTTTATTGGTCTTAAAAATTATATGAATCTTTTTTCTGATACCCACTTTATTCATTCTGTTATCTTCACTATCAAATATGCTTTTGTTTATGTCATCATGATGAATGTTATCGCGCTTGCGATTGCCCTTGCGGTTGATTCCTCGCGGATAGGCAAGCCGTTTCTCCGTTCCTGTTTCTTTCTCCCTAATATGCTAAGCGGCGTGATCGTCGCTTTCGTATGGAAATTTATATTTGGTATCATCATTCCGGAATTCATTCAGACTATCGGGATCGAAAGTCTCAAATTAAGCTTTTTCGGCTCCTCTGAAGAGGCATTTCGATCGGTTATGTTTGTCGTATTATGGCAAAATCTCGGATTCTTTGTTGTCATATTTACAGCCGGTCTGCAAACGATTCCTACAGAAATATATGAAGTATCAAAAATAGATGGCATAGGCTGGTTTAAAAAAGCGACTAGAATTCAGATTCCTCTGCTTGCCTCAACGATCACCATTAATCTTTTTATCAGCATCACCGGCGCATTCAAGCAGTTTGACCTGTTGTTTGCATTGACGCAGGGAGGACCTGCACGTTCAACAGAAACCAATGCCTACAACGTTTCTCTGGAAGCGTTCAGCAAGAACAACCTCGGGGCCGGTTCGGCCAAAGGGATTGTTCTTCTTTTATTTATTGTGACGATAACCTTTTTTCAGCTTCGTTTAACCAGTAAAAAGGAGGTTCAACTGTAATGCGTAAACATAAATCAGGAGATTATCTCCATTTTTTGATTGTTGCGATAT
This sequence comes from uncultured Oscillospiraceae bacterium, assembly GCA_964549475.1. Taxonomy (GTDB): domain Bacteria; phylum Bacillota; class Clostridia; order Saccharofermentanales; family UBA5734; genus JBBQKF01. Next base: position 12,368 of record CAZJXH010000076.1, on the reverse strand, counting down.
TGGGCATTATAATGATCATCCCTTTCTATTTTATCATCATCAATTCATTCAAATCTTACAGTGAAATCATGCTGTCCTTCTATTCCTTTCCTTTGAAGCTTCGTATAGAGAATTATACAGGGATTATGACCCTGATGAACGTTGGCACGGCGCTTCGCAACTCTGCGCTGGTCACACTGGCGTCCGTTGTCCTGACGATTTTTATCTCATCTCCTACAGGGCATACGCTTCAGCGCATGGGCACTAAATTTTCAAAAGCGGTTTATTTTTATCTGATCGCCGGTCTGGCGATTCCTTTCCATGCCATCATGGTTCCATTGCTTCAAACAGTAAAAGATATCAACGGACTCAATAATCTGGTCGTTCTATCGGTAATATATACGGCGTTTAATATTCCATTCTGTACATTCCTCTATTACGGCTTTGCAAACTCAGTTCCACTTGAGGTTGAAGAATCGGCTATCATAGACGGATGCGGTCCGATTCGAATGTTTTACTCGATTATTTTTCCACTGTTGAAGCCGGCAACCTTTACCGCCGCAGTTCTTTTCTTTATGTGGAACTGGAACGAGTTCATGATATCATACCTTCTCGTAGTAGATCAGGGCAAGAGGACACTCATGCCGGAATTGATGACTTGCATTGGCAACAACAGGACCGATTGGAACCTTTTCCTCGCTGGTGTCAATGTTGCGGCTCTTCCAATCATAATTTTTTATTTTATCGCACAAAAATACATCATCAGCGGATTGACGTTCGGATCCGTTAAAGGATAGGCAAACGGCTTCTATAAAACAGATTAAAAAAAGAATTGAAGAAATGTATATTGATATAAAAATCAGAAAGATGAGAAATGATGAATAAAATTCCATTTTGGGATTGCGATGTGCGGATAGGTAAAGCAAATAATCCCAAAAACAGCAAGGTGTATACCTCAAAACAAATAATCAATCTCATGGACTATTATGAGATTGAAAGATCCCTTGTCTATCATGCAGAGGCTCTTTTGAGCCCTGCAGACGGCAACCGGCAATTGCTTCCTGACCTGAAGGAAAGCAACCGGTTTATTGGATGTGCGGTTCTTGCCCCGAATTATTCCGGCGAATTTGGAAATACCGATGAATATTTCAAGATGCTCAAGGCATCTGGATTTGGCGCCATCCGCCTTTTTCCCGTCATCCATTTCTATCCGCTCAAGGACTTCTGTCTTGATGACATCTTGATCCATGCCGGTAAATATCATATGCCGGTTATCATTGATGAAATCGACCTCGAACAGCCGGGGCTTCCAGTCTCGACATGGACCTATTCCCCTTCGTATTCTGATATCTATGACCTAGCCATGACTTATCAAAATGTCAATTTTATTATTATTATGCCAGGCATGCTAACAAACAGGATGATGTCTGCCATCATGCACAAATGCGGGAATGTCTATTTTGAATGTGCGACATTCGGATACAAGCATATCGAATTTTTCTGTGAAAAATTTACAGCCAAACGGTTGATTTTTGGTTCATATGCCCCTGTTCTTGATCCCGGCGCGTATATCAGCTACCTTCTCTATGCCGATATCAGTGAACAGGAAAAAGAAATGATTTCGATACGTAACCTTGAAACTTTGCTGGGAGGGACAACGGATGCTTAGTATAAAAGAGAAGGCGCGTCTTGGAATTCCGCTTAAAGAAGAATTCCTGCTTGACTCTCATACGCATTATGGATATTTCAGCCAGGCCTATATGCCACATGACGACCCGGATGAAATTGCTGCCAATATGGACAGGCTCGGGATTGATAAAGCTTGCATGTGTACTGCCGGGTGCGGTATGATGGGGAACAATTCGCTGCAGAATGACCGTCTTTTGTGCTGCGTAAAGAAGCGCCCCGATAAATTCTATGGATATGCGACATTGAATGCCAACGAGAAAGATTCGATTTATGAACATTTATTGAAATATGAAGCGCTTGGTCTGGATATTGGCGCAAAGATGCATGTAAACAGACAAGATTATCGGATTACAGATGATTTCCTGATTCCGGTCTTGAAGCACTTGAATGAGCGACATGCCATATTTCTCCATCATTGCCTTGGAACGGTTGCGGACGTGGAGGCTGTGCTGAGGGCTTATCCGGAAATGACTTTTATCCAAGGCCATCCTGTCTCGATTTATCAGGACCTGGTATGCAAGTATGACAATTTCTATATGTGTACGTGTGCTTCGCTTGCTTACAGGGACATTGAGGACATGGTCCGAAAGATGGGCTCTGAAAAGATTGTCTATGGCTCTGATCTTGTTGCGCTTGACAGCACATTTGGTTTCGGGCCGGTTCTTTTTGCTGACATCACCGATAATGAAAAAAGGAATATCCTTGGCCTTAATATGAAAAAACTCATTGCGAAAGTAAAAAGATAAAACCAAAAAACAATCAGAAGGGGATTGAAATGGAAGATTAGCCTATTATATTTCAAATTTATTGTATTTATTGTGATAAGATAAGGCTATGGTTTATAGGAATAGAATCGTGCAGAATGAGTTTATTGTTTTGTGAAATGGAGACGGATTATATGAAGAAATTTTCTGGTTCCGACAGGAAAGGTGTCCGCCGCATTTTCATACCGGGGGCGAAGATTGCCGGCTTTTTCATGAAGAGTATCAAGCGCTCGATGATCATGATCATTGTCTTATCCATTTTTGTCCCGATGCTGTTTGTGATGGTGATCACATACAGGGCGGCATCCGCTTCGGCGATTGAAAGCTATAAGCAAAGTTCGAACGAAAGCCTTGCTTATGTCGCGGACAATTTCTCGAATTTCTTTAAGGGCATCGATGATATCGGACTGGATATCTATTTCAACCCGACTCTTTTCTCTAATCTCAAAGGGGCGTCGCAGGAACTTTCCCCCGCTGCGAAAAAATTCAATGAAAACTGGATGAAGACGTATTTCAGCCATAACGAGAATATTGCCTCCATGCGGTATATTTCATTTGTCGGGAATTATTCATTACAGTACGAAAAAAAGCCGGGCCGTATGTTTTACTATTCCATCAATGATCCCGAAACAGAATCGTATTTTGCGGATGCCTATTATACGCCGGTGTGCGTCAACGATTTTAGAAACCAGAAAGCGTTTTATTTCATCGACTCCGAAGGAGTGGAATATTTGACATACTGCCGCATGATCTATGCGCTGCCCCAAAAGACCGCCATTGGAGAACTTTCGATCATAATGGAAACAGATGGACTGGAGAACACCGCTCTGTCGTATATATCAAAGTCGGAGGAAGCGATGTTTGTGTATTCATACAGAACAAAAGAGTGCCTCTATACAAATGCATCGAATGAGCTGCTCGCTGATATCACCCCGCTTTTTGACAAAGGAGCAGAGAACTCCGGCATGGTGATCGACTCTGGCAGCGAACAGTGGTTGACGATGTGCACCTCGATTCCTGCATACGATATCTCTGTTTTCAAGGCGATCCCATACTCGTCGCTTAATTCGGATGTCAGAGCTTACGTCATGAAGACGATACTTCCATATATCATAATTTGCATTGCCATCCTGATTCTTGTAAGTTTGTTCTCGCGTGCCGTAATCAGGCCGATAAACAAGCTGAGGACTGCATTGACAAGTATGAAGAACGAGGGCAATTATTCCCCGATTGAGCTTGGCAGCGGAAACGATAATGAGATATACGGCGCGATACGTGATTTCAACAGTATGGCACGTCAGATCGATACACTGGTCAATGAACAGCTCAAAAGCGAGATTGCTGTGCGCGAGGCGCAGTTATGCGCGCTGCAGGCGACAATCAATCCGCATTTTATCACAAACACACTGCAGACAGTAGGCCTGATGGCCGTCGAGCGGAATGCATACGATATCAAATTCATGCTCGATGTGTTCTGCAACATGATTCGCTATGTGATCAGCGGGGATATCCGGACTGCGACCGTGAAACAGGAAATGGAATATGTCAAGGATTATCTGATCATCCAGAAATTACGGCTTTCCGATCGAATGGATTTTTCTGTCCAATGCATGCCGGAAGCCGAGAATCTGAAAATACCGAAGATCAGCATCCAGCCATTGGTTGAAAACGCGATCCAGCACGGCTTTGGTGGAAAAGGCGAGGTGATACGCGTAGAGGTCTCCGCAGAGTACAGGGATGAAATCCTTACAATTATAATAAAGGATAACGGCGCCGGATTCTCCTGTGATATCGATGGATTCATGAAAAGCATCGAGGAGAATGTAATGCCGATGCGCAAGGACCGCTTTGGCGGCATTGGGATAGTAAACGTCAACAGCCGAATCAGACTGATGTACGGCGACCGGTATTCGTTTGAAATAACAAGCTGCGGCGAATTCAAGACGTGTATTCGAATCACCATCCGAATGGAAGGAAAGGAAGAGAACCAGTGAAAATCCTGATTGTAGATGATGAAAAAAATGTGCGTAAAATCACCCGTATGTCGATCGACTGTAACAAAACCGGCGTCATCGACATCTTCGAGGCGGAAAGCGGCATAAAAGCGCTTGAAATCATCCGGCGCGAAAAACCCGATGTTGCGATCATTGACATGTACATGCCATATATGGACGGTCCGGAGCTGATGGGCGAGATTGAGAAGACCGGAATACCGATGAAGATCGTCATTGTCAGCGGGTACGACAGCTTTGGATATATCAAGCAGGCGTTTAAATACAGGGCTGTAAACTATATCATGAAACCGATCAATGCCGTGGAATTGAACGATACACTCGAGAAAATCGGGAAAGAACTCAGTACCGGACGGTATGAATCCAGCACGGATGCCGGAATCACAAACCGTCTGATTCAAAGACTCCTGCACGACTCTATTCCGGATTTGCATGTCATTGATTCACTGAAACGCTATATGTCCGAAAACAAAGGCAAGACCATTGCAACCATCCGAGTCTGGATCAAAAACACGGAACAGGCGGTCGAAGGGTATAACGGGGTAGAGGATCTGCTGATGCTCGGCATAACGCACATCCTTGGCAATATGCGCGGAAACGCGCTGATTGCCCGTGGTATCGCGATACCGCGCCAGCTTTATGTATTTATGTCCTTCGGCTGCGATTCTGATTACCGCACGGAGGTGCGCGCGTATTGTGAATTTGCACACACCGAGCTCCTGAACCGCGGGGTTGACTGTGTTTTCGGGATTTCGTCCAGTCCCGCGCCGGACCCGGAGCCCATCAATACAGAAAAACTATTGAATCATTGTTCTCAGGCTTTTCTATATGGCAACCTGATTCATAATTCTATTTTTTTCGCCGATGATCCTTCGCTCCAGATCCCCTTTCAGTCCGAGATCGCCGTCACGAATTTCATCCAGACGCTCGCATGCGCGATAAGGTTATGCGATATACGACTTGTCGAGACAGCCTGCGACAGGATGTTTGCAGAAATATCCGCTGCGAAGACGGTTTCCCTCCTATTTTGCTGCCGTATCAGCGATGATATAATACGAAGTCTTCAACGCGGCAGCAGTGTCCCGATTGATATGCAGGATGACATTGTGGAGGTCTTCCTGTCTTTTGATATTTTCAAAATCGGGAAATATTTCAAGAGCTTTATCATGAAGCACATTGAAGCCCTTCCAGCTGGAACATCTCTGAAAAGCTCCGACGAGCTGGTCGGGAAGATAACAGAATATTTGAGCGAGCATTACAGCGAAAATATAACCCTTAGCACCCTTTCGAGCCGTTTTTTCGTCTCGCGCGAATATATCTGCAAACAGTTTAAACGCGCTTTGGGAATCAACCTTTTTCAATATCTTCGTGTTATTCGCATCGAACGTTCCTACGTCATGCTGCAGCATACGAACAAAACAATATCCAAGATTGCCGAGGAGTGCGGATTCTCCGACAGCAGCTATTTCATCAAAAGTTTTCACGAGCATTACGGGTTCACCCCTGTGCGGGTTCAGGACATCAACAAGTGGAAGATGCCAAAACATAAATAGAAACAAAGATGGGATTGCTTGATAATCTAAAATGATAAATAACGATAATAAACAATAAAATACGATTGCAATAAAGAAGAAATGTTGCTATAATTAGACAATATAACAGTGAAAGCGATAGCAAAGGAGAATAACTGAGAATGGAAAAGCTCGAATTGGGGATTTGCCTCATTGGCTGCGGCCGTGCAGGGATGATTCATGCACGCAATTTTATGAATAAAGTACCAAATGCGCATATGGCAGCGGTGGTCGACGTAATGGAAGACGCGGCGAAAGCGGCGGCTGCGGAACTGGGGATTACTGTCTGGAATACCGATTATAGAAAAGTACTGGACAATGACGATATCCATGCGGTCATTGTCGTATCGCCGACGAACCTGCACAAGGATATTGTGATCGATTGTGCAAACGCAAAGAAACACATCTTCTGCGAAAAACCAATGGCGATCAATGCAAAGGAATGCGATGAAATGATCGAAGCATGTGAGAAAAACGGCGTCAAACTGCAAATCGGATTCATGCGCCGGCATGACAGCAGCTTCAAGGAAGCCAAGAGACTGCTGGACGAAGGGTCCATCGGAGACCTGGTACAGATCCATTCATGCACGCGCGGTCCCAGCAAACCCAGACCCTGGATGTATGATATTAAAAAATCGAACGGCATCCTGGCGGAAGTCAACAGCCACGATATCGACGCCATCCGCTGGTTCGCAGGAAGCGAAATCAATGAACTGTATGCTGTCGCGGGTAATTTCAGAAATCCGGAGGCGGCTTTGCAATACCCGGATTATTATGACAGCGTCCTGATGAATGGTACTTTTGAAAATGGTGTGCAATTTTCGATTGACGGCGCCGCTTATGTACAATACGGCTATGATTCAAAAATGGAGGTCATAGGGACGAAAGGGGTGATCCATGTCGGCCGTTCCGACGCGGAATTTGTTCAGTGCACCACCGTGGAGAACGGCACATCGACTCCTTTCATTACCAGCTGGATGAAATTGTTCCTCGATGCCTATCTTGCAGAAGACATTTCCTTTGTCGAGGCTGTATTGAACGATCAGCAGCCGAAGGTGACGGGGCAGGACGGAAGATATGCCGTCCGTATTGTCGAGGCTGGCAATTGTTCCATCCAGACAAAGAGCATTGTCAGGATTTAAAGAAGAAGAGACGCATCCTCAGAAATTGAAAGAGAGGGGATGGATCGTTAGAAGTGGAAGGAGAAAGCAAGATGCAAAGCTTGAAATTATTCGGCCCGAATGATATCCGCCTGGTGGAAACCGAATATCCAAGGATCAATGAGGAAGAATTATTGCTTCGGACCGATGCGGCGGCAATCTGCGGAACGGATATCCGCATGTGGCAGAATGGATACAAGGGCGTGGATGCGGATCATCCGCTGACATTGGGGCATGAATTTTCCGGTACAATTGTCGAGGTTGGAGAACATGTGCCTTTTTATAAGACCGGCATGCAGCTGGCCATGCAGCCCAATATCGGCTGCGGGATCTGCGACCGCTGCGTATCGGGCAATTTTCATTTATGCGACAGCTACCGTGCGTTCGGAATCAATATGGATGGTGCGTTTGCGCAATACGTCCGCATTCCTGCCGAAGCGGTCCGCCGTGGGAATCTGATGCTGCTGCCCGAGGGGGTCACTCCTGCAGAAGCGGCTGTAACAGAGCCGCTGTCCTGTGCATATAATGGATTTACCAAATGTTCGGTCAAACCGGGGGAGTATGCACTCGTAGTCGGCGCAGGCCCCATCGGAATCAGCCACGCGATGCTGCTGCATATGGCCGGCGCATCGGTGCTCATGAACGATCTGTCCCGGACCCGGCTCGACTCCTGCAAAAAAATCATGCCCTATATCGAAATATATCATGGGGACGACCTGGCGGGATTCGTCAAGAAATGGACGCATGGCAAAGGGCTGGATGTCGCCATTACCGCCTGTCCGGTGCCGCAGGTCCAGGCGGCCATGCTGCCGCTGATGAATTATGGCGGAAGAGTCAATTTCTTTGGCGGCATTCCGGCGGACAAAGAACCGGTTGCGATCGATACCAATATGATCCATTACAAAGAATTATTCCTCACAGGATCCACGCGTTCGAGCATCATTCAATTCCGCAAGACGCTTGAATTTGTATCGCAAGGACTGCTTCATGTGAATAACATGATCACGGACCGCTATGCCTTTGCCGATATTTTAACCGCTTTTGAAAATGCCAGGCAGGCCAAAGGGCTTAAACATGTGATTATCTTTGAATAAAGAGGGAAAACAGGGAATTGCTATTGATTAATGGAGAAAAAGGATGATACGGACAGTACGGGGGGATATTTCCGCAGAGAGCCTGGGCAGCGCGCAATGCCATGAACATTTATTGATTTCCAGAGGCAGATCGTTTGACGTCAATCCTGCATTGCTGATGGAGGAGCCGGATAAAAGCACCATGGAGCTGATTGCTTACCATGCCGCCGGAGGCAATGCCGTAGTGGATGCCCAGCCAGTTTTCTGCGGTCGTATGGCGAGTGCGCTGACCGCGGTTTCACAACATGCCGGTGTGCATGTCATCGCCGTTACGGGGTTTCACAAGACTGTATTTTATCAGGAGGAAGGCTATCCGTTTACCGCTTCCGAGACCGAATTGACAGAGCTGTTTGAATCGGAAGTGATGACGGGAATGATCGATGAAAAAGGGATACGCATCCAGGCGCGTGCCGGCATGGTCAAGTCTGCCCTGGATGCAGGCGGGATTCATCGGGACCGGACGTATGAAAAGCTCTTTGCAGCAGCGGCGAATGCCGCTTTAGAAACAAACGCTCCCATTCTGGTCCATACCGAAACAGGCTCGGACGCATTGGAAACCGTACATTATTTCAACGAGCGCGGGATTGCGGCAAACCGCATCATTCTGTGCCATCTGGACCGTACGCATTACGACACGGGATTTCACCGCGAAGTGCTGTCAACCGGCGCATATCTTTGCTACGACAGCATCAACCGCCTCAAGTATCTCAGCAATCAACAAGAAACAGATCTGATCCTTGCGATGCTGGCCGCGGGGTATGGAGAACAATTGCTGCTGAGTCTGGATACGACCAGAACCCGGTTGCGCGCTTACGGCGGCGCCATGGGACTTGATTACATCCAAAAAGTATTTTTACCGGAATTGCGCAAGCTCGGTGTTGCCGAAACCGACATCCGGCACATGACAAAAGACAACGCAGCCCAGGCCTTGCAGATGAAGGCGTAAGTATGTAAATAGGGAGATCGGGAAATACGGAAATGAATCGATCGATGATAAATCATAAAATAAAAGGGGTGGAACATGGGTGGAACATGGGGACGGTTCTTGTGTTTCATAAATGGAATAAATAAAATGAAACGCAAGAACCGTCCCCACGTTCCACATGACAACAGACAATGCAGCCCAGGCCTTGCAGATGAAAGAGGGAGCAGGGCAATAGGAAAAAAGAGAAAAAGAAATACAAAAATAAATGACAGGAGAGGCAAAAAAATGAACCTGGACAAAGCAACTCAACCCACCATGTATTTTATCGGGGTGACAACCGGGAAATCTTCCATTATGAAAGTATTTCCTGACTGGGCGAAGGCACTTGGATTGAAAAATACGGTCATGAAAGGCATTGACCTGCCTATCCATGCGGAACCCGAAGCCTATCGCGAGGTCGTAAGCCATATCAAGAACGACCCGCTTTCGGCAGGCGCATTGGTGACAACCCATAAGATCGATCTTTATAATGCGGCACATGATCTGTTCGAGTATCTGGATCCTTATGCGCAGCAATTCGGAGAGCTGTCCTCGATATCCAAGTCCGGTGACAGGCTTTGCGGTCATGCCAAGGACCCGATTACCTGCGGAATGGCGATGGAGGAATTTATTCCGGCGAATTATTGGAAAGAAAATCCAAAAGCCGGCGTGCTCATCCTGGGCGCGGGCGGGAGCGCGATATCGATGTGCTCCTATTTCATGCGAAAGGAATTCGCAGGGAACTATCCGCGAAAAATTGTAGTCGCAAACCGCAGCCAGCCGCGCCTGACCGAAATAGAAAACATTAACAGGACGATGAATCCGGGCTGCATCGAAACAGAATATTTTCTGACACCGGAAATCGGACAGAATGATGACGTACTGGCACGCATGCCGCAAGGTTCCCTGATCATCAATGCGACAGGGCTTGGCAAGGACAGACCGGGCTCTCCGCTGACAGACCATTGCGTATTCCCGCGAAAAGCACTGGTATGGGAAATCAACTATCGAGGCGATCTCCGCTTTATGCATCAGGCGCAGGAACAGGCAATGAAGCAATCCCTGACAGTCCTTGACGGCTGGATGTATTTCATTTACGGCTGGACGCAAGTCATTTCAGAGGTTTTTCATATGCCTGTCCAAGGCGAATTACTGCGGGAGATGGATCAAATCGCAGCAAAATACAATCAACGATAAGAGAGGAGAATACAATGACGAATTTTAATGCAAATGATAAAGCAATGGATTTTCTCCGCGGCTGTGTGATCGACTTTGACCTCCATACCGGCCTTTCTTCGACCGCCGATACCGGGAAGCGCTATTTAAGCCAGATGCGCGGCATGTTTGCCGATGATGACGCTTTTGAAAAAGAATTGCAGGATGGCGATAAACTGATCTATGAATTCCATGGGCTGAATCTGCCGGAGAATGCCGGCGATCTGGCATTTGGCTGCAGTATTGTGAATCCCGGAAAGATCGGAAACGAATACTATATGACCAAAGGCCATTTCCACAGCATTTTAGAAACAGCCGAAGTATATTATTGCCTCAGCGGCCATGGCTACATGCTGCTCGAAAATCCGGAAGGTGACTGGTCTGCGCTGGAAATGACCGCAGGCAAGGCGGTATATGTGCCGAAACGCTATGCGCATCGCAGCATCAACGTCAGCGGAACCGAGCAGCTTGTCATCTTCTTCGTATTCCGTGCAGATGCCGGACATGATTATGGTTCCATCGAGACAAAGGGATATCGGAAACAGATGGTCGAACAGGAAGGCAAACCGGCAATCATCGATAATCCAAAATGGAAATAAAGGAGAATTCTATGAAACTGCTTGTAACACCGACCTCATTCCTGAGTCCCCAAAACCGGGATGCCAAAGCAAAGCTGGAGGCATTTGCGGATGAAATCGTTTATAACGATCGGAATGTACCACTGAAGGGCGATGAATTGCTCGAGCGTCTGAAAGGCGTGGATGGCTATATCGCAGGAGTGGATTACATCACTGCGGATGTAGTGGAACGCATGCCGGATTGTTTGAAAGTGATTTCCCGCTATGGCGCAGGCACAGACCGTGTCGATCTGGCTGCGTGCAGGAAGCGCGGCATCGTGGTGACCAACACACCCGGGGCGAATTCCACCGCAGTATGCGAATTGGCATTCGGCCTGATGCTTTGTGCGGCACGGAACATTCCCATGCTTCATCATGCTGTGTTACATGGCGAGTGGCCCTACAACAATGGAATTGAACTGGCAGGCAAGACCCTGGGCATTGTCGGGCTGGGCTCCATTGGCAAGAAACTGGCAACACGCGCCAGAGCTTTTGAAATGAACGTTTCGGCATATGATCCGTATTTTGATGAAACATTCGCCACGGCATATGGGATTCAACATTTGGAACTGGATGAGCTTCTACAGCAGTCCGATGTGATTTCGCTGCATGTGCCGCTGACAGAATTGACACGTCATATGATCCATGCGGAGCGTATCTCTCATATGAAGCCAGGTGCCATAATCATCAATACCGCGCGCGGCGGGCTGATCGATGAAAGAGCTGCGGCAGATGCGCTGACGAGTGGCAGACTGGGGGGCCTTGGACTGGATGCCTTTGAGCAGGAACCCCTTATAGACTCTCCCTTGAAGAACCTGCCCAATGTGATATTCACCCCGCATACAGGCGCGCATACCAGCGAAGCAGTCGCCAACATGGCCAATATGGCGGTCGAAAATGTCATCGCAGTACTAAAAGGGGAGCCCTGTAAATATATGGTTTTACATTAACAGAGAACCAGATCCGATCACAATCAAAAGAAGGAGAATCAAACCATGCAGAAAATAGAAGTGTTAAAACGGTTGGAAGAGTGCGGAGTTGTTGCGGTCGTCCGCGCAGAGAATGAGGAGATGGCCATTCGCATTGCCGATGCATGCATCAAGGCCGGGATTATTGGAATCGAGATTACTTTTACTGTACCGGGCGCGACCGATATTATCAGAAGCCTTGCGAAGAAATACCGTTCCGGGGAGATTCTTATCGGAGCAGGCACGGTGCTGGATCCCGAGACTGCACGTACAGCGATTCTAGCAGGCGCTCATTT
>CAZJXH010000075.1:2744-14252 GCA_964549475.1 uncultured Oscillospiraceae bacterium | reverse complement strand
GAAGGCTTTGAATGATAACACGCAGGATTTGAACTTGGCCGTATCACATTGCAAACAATTGTAATCTTCTATTCTAGAGATAAAACAGGGAATCTACAAATTTGATAATACGGAAACAATAAAAGGTAATGAAATGAATAATTTTTGTCTTAACGGCAACAAGAGTGAATTTATTTTTTCTAATCTAGGGCAGTTTCGTCTCAATGACTGTGATCACATCTTGCTAAGGGATATCATAATTGACTGGGATTGGGAAAAAGACAGATTGGCGTCACTAATCAGAGTCTACGCTATTTCTGAAGGATATGAATCGATTGAAATCGAATTCCTCGAATTGGAGACAGTAGATACCACAATTAGTTTCAATAATATGAACCAATATGATTCTGTTACATTGACACCAGGAACAGAAAATGGACAAGAACTATATCATGATCATCTATTAACTGATAAGATTGAAAAGGGAGAAAAAGAGAATCATTTGCGTATTTTCCCGGCAAAGGATAGTTTTCCTAACTTATCTGTTGGAGATGTCTTCCTGGTCCGACACTCTCCACGTCGTGGATCTGCTCTTATCGCTAACAATTGTACACACATGACTCTCCAAAATATCACGGTGTATTCCTCTCCTGGTAATTGTTTCGTTATAGCGGGTGAATCACACCACATCCGACTCAATTCATGTACCATTGGAATCAGACCGGACACCAATCGACGGATGTCCACTGATGCCGATGGATACCATGTTGCACAGTCAAAAGGGTATCATATAATAGAAAATTGTGATTTTTCATTTATGGGAGATGATGATGTAAATATTCATGATTGTATAGGTTTTGTATTAAGCCGGATAGATGAATATCATATACAATTAGAAAACGCGGTTTCAAGTAAAACGGGAGATATTTTCGAGGTAAAGGGACCGGATTTTTCAGACACAGGGATTTTCTTGGAGTTGATCGATAACAAATATGAAAATGGAGGATCTCTCCTGACCTTTAAAGATCAGATTCCGCTTTCAATCGGGGAGACTTATATGCTCAGAAACACGAGATTCAACAGTTCCCACTATATCATCCGGAACAACCATTTTCACCATAATAGGGCAAGGGGACTTTTGTTACAGTGCAGTGATGGTCTTGTGGAAAACAATAGATTTAAGGGGATTCAAGGCGCTGCCATCTATGTCATGATGGAAGCCTTACGCAATCATTGGTACGAGGGAACCGGAGTCAATCATCTTATTATTCGCAATAATGTATTTGAAAACTGTAATGTCAATGACTGGTCTTCTATTATTGATATCATGGCCATCGTCCCCGACAGTCAATCGGATTATCCTGTTTTTAGCAACATTACAATCGAAAACAACCGGTTCGATGAATTTCCATCTGGCGTTGTGTTTATCAACAAATCAAAAAACGTCACAATAATCAGAAATCATTTTAGAAGCTCAATAGAACGGAAAACAAATAAAGAAAACCGCGGACATTTTTATGCAAGCCACTCCAATGACATTCTCATAGAAGATAATGTCTGGGAACCATCGCCTTATATTAAAACGCCTGGATATATCCATACTGATGGTAAAAGTGATGGCGGCCTCTATCGCATGGCATGTGATGAGGTTGAAAAACATGGGAAATTGTTGATTTGAGTGATTCGGATTCTACTTTGCATTATACAATGATCATTGAAGATATAGTTGTAAAATAATCCAAATAATAAAAATATTCCAAGAATTTATGAAAATACATCATTGATATACGAGGAAAACTAACTATGAATTGTCAAGAGGAAATGAAGAGGGGAATAGAATATATGGTAAGAAAGAAACTTTTCATTGTCATGAACAATCATTTTGACCTTATGTGGCGTCGTTGCTTTGAACGTAGAATTAAGTGTGACGGGTTAACACTCATTTCTTATGCAGAGCTGCAGGAGCACTACATATTAGAAAACCTTAAGCTCTGCAGGCAAAATGAAGATTATAGGTTCAATATTGAGAGCGTTGCTGTTGTACGAAAATTTCTCGAAAATCATCCTGAACTTTTCACCGACCTTAAAACACTTGCAGAAAATAACAGACTTTTTGTCCCATATACAGGTGATAATATCATCGATTCAAATATGGTACAGGGCGAGACTATTGTCAGAAACTATTTATATGGAAACAGATGGATAAGGGATAATCTCGGTATCAAACCAAAGGTTGCTATTCGTAATGATGCATTTGGTAATAGTGCTCAACTTCCTCAGATTTTACGCGGATTCGGAATAAAATGGGTAACAGGGTTGGATTATACGCAAATCAATAAAAAGTATTGGCGCGGACTTGATGGAAGCACCGTTTATACAGAAAATTTACCGATTATCGGAAATGGTGGAGGATGGAAAAAATATGCCCCCTGCAATGAATGCCATGGCACTGGAATACTTAATGAAGGAAAATGCATCATTTGCGACGGCCTGGGAATTAATAGGCCAAACACAGATCAGTCGCTTGATAAAATCGATTTGAATCCTAACATGTTCGACGAACGGAATGCAGGCTTGGTCAAAATTGGTGGGGAAGAATCTCTACCGAATACTGGGATATTGGCATGGGAAAAAAGGAATAATGTAGAATATGATATCAGATTTGCAACGATGGAGGAACCTTACTCATATTTAAAAAAATGGATTGATACAGTTGATATGGCGGATACATCAGATATTTTTGAAAAATGTGAACTTAATCCAAATAACACCGGATGCTATGCATCCAGAATCAAAATCAAACAAAATGTAAGATACTGTGAGTGCAAACTGATGCAGTTAGAGGCTTTATTGACGATGCAATATTTGGACAGTGGCATATATCCGCGTAAACAGATTGAAGTTTTGTGGCAGAAACTACTGTTTACTGTATTTCATGACGCTATTACAGGTACTCATGTAGATGAAGCATATAATGAGTTATGGGATGTTTTCACTGAACTCGGGAATGAGATAGATCTGTTATATACCCGTGCATTCCATCATATTATTGATAATGAAATGATTACTATAATGAATCTGACAGGAAATACAGCCACGGAACATGTCAGGATATTTTCAAAAAATCAGTGCAAATATTTCGATGAGCAGAATAGGGAAGTCAAGCAAATAAACATCGCCAGAACAGACATGGGCTATGAATATGAACTATTTGTGAAAGAGATTCCCCCTTACTCTTTAAGATATCTTACTACTAAAGTGATGGCATCTCAGGTTGATATCATTAAAAGCGAACACTGGGATGATGTTATATATCAAAAAGATAACCGAAGCATTCTCCAGGGCTCTGTGCCGGAGGAGCAACATTCAGTAGATTATCTGCAGAAGAATTCCATTGAGAACATGAAATATTTGATAGAGTTCAATGATTACGGCTTGCTCAGTATATCCGATAAAACGATAGACACCGTAGTTTCTGCTACAGAGGAATACCGCCCATTTGAATTTATCCTTGAACACGATGAGGGCTCTCCTTGGGCAACTCTTAGTGCTGATACGAACCGAATTCCATTATCCCGTTTTACACATGTCAAATCTATAAACAAGTGTGCCGGTTACCAAAGCATAGAATATCATGTGAAGATCGATCCATGCACCTCATACTCTATCAACGCTTTGGAAATATTCTATACCATCACTTTACTTGATGAGAGTAACAGGATATATGTAAAAGCTGTAGTAAATTGGGATGATTATAATCATCGCATTAGAATAGCGGTACCTATTACCAAAAACGGTCGTTATTTTTATGAAATTCCATATGGAATTATTGAACGAGAGCCATATGAGCCAAGTTTTCACTGGTCAGGAAGCAACGGTGACTGGCCGGCAATCAACTGGGCTGGGATTGAAACGGATGGCTTCAGTGTTGCTTTATTTAACAAAGGAACACCTTCTTATAAAATGGAATCGACGCAAAACGGGGCACAATTGCTGCTGACCCTTTTACGTTCTCCCTCCATACCAACCTATCTACATGAGCCGGAATCTTATAAAATGACCAAATGGGATGGTATGCGTGATGCGGGTGAGCATGATTTCTCTTTTGCCTTTGTGTCATATGCATCATCATTCATGGAAAGCAATATAGTGGGAGAAGCAAACAGTTTTGTTAACGGATTACGGGTTGAAACGGGGAAACAGATTTTACCATCATTACCTACAGTTATATCAGAAAATGCAAGAATTGCCTCGATAAAACCTGCCGAAGATAAGAATGCGATTATAATGCGACTTGTAGAATATCGTGGAAAAGCGGGAAGCATTCAGATTCAGATGCCTGGTGTATTTGAGAGTGTCATTCATACCGATTTGAATGAACGTGAAGTCAGAAAAATCACGGAGACTGATGGAAGATTCGAAATTTCTGTTAAGCCATTTGAGATAATAACACTTCAATTCAATATTCATAAATATGCAATGAAACAGAAGAATGGGAAAATGAAATGAACAGGCGTTTGATAAACATTGATCGGCAATATACTTGTTTCTGCTTGGTGAAAACAGCTGCTTCATATTATATCCAAATACCACTTATTACTACAAAGCGGATTATGAACATCCATGGGAGTATACATGGATATGTTTTACTAGTAAATATTTTGAACGTTTTTTAAAAAGCAACCTAGCAATATAAGTTTGGAGGAAAAGAAGTTGAATGTAATAATTGAAGAGCCACGAAATCCAGAAAACAAAATTATCAATGCAAAAGATTATGGTATGGATCCTAAAAATATCGATAACTATGCAGAATTGTTTGCAGCATTAACTGCATGCAGAGCAGCAGCACCGGCAACATTAATAATACCTAAAGGTGTTTACAAGTTTAATACTGGTATGTATATCCAAATAATGTATTTATACGATGTCCTTATAGACGGTCAAGGTTCTGAGTTTGTATTTTCAGGCACTGGGTATTTCCAGATAATTGGATGCCAAAGGGTAGAGATTAGAAATTTGTATGTGGATTGGGATTGGGAAAAGAAACGTATCGGTGATTTGTTTAGGGTTTCAAAGGCTGGCCCAAATGGCCTATATTTCGATTGTACTTTCTTTGAAATCGAAAACGCTGATCCCAGCATGATATGGGAAACGGTCAATCAATTTGATCCGGAGACACTTACACCAGGCGTTGAAAATGGGAAGGAATACTGGAAGGGCTCACTGGGTTTCAATAAGGTTGAAAAAATTGGACCTAATGTACTTAGGATTTATCCCTTATCCTCTTTGGACTTTAACGTAAACGATGTGTATATGGTTCGACATATTAAATGCCTAGCACACGCATTTGAGGTGCAAACTGCATCAAGTAATATTACATTCCGTGAGGTAGTCATATATTCGGCACCTGGAATGGGTTTTGGTGTTTATGGTGATGCAAATCATATTCAACTTCTGGGATGTAAAATCATGTTAAAACCTAACACAAATAGACATTTATCAACTTATGCAGATGGATTCCATGTCGCTTCTTCACAAGGATATATCCGGCTGGAAAATTGCGATTTTAGTTATATGGGTGATGATGCTGTCAATCTCCATGATAATGTTGGGATTGTTATCGGAAAGGACAATGATGTTTTATCTGTCCGTACGGCACAGACTTTCAAAAAGGGAGATTCTATTGAAGTTAGATCTAGCGATCTTTCAACCGTTCAGTATACATCGGTAATTATTTCAACAGAACCGGGTGACCTAAGTGGTGTCATCAATTTTACGATGAAAGATGCCATACCGGAAATAATTGCAAAAAACTGTGTTGTTATCAATAAACGTTATACAACTGGAAATTATATCATCAAAAATAACTATTTTCATGAGAATCGTGCAAGGGGGATGTTGATTCAAGCTCCAAATGGGCTGATAGAAGGAAATAAGTTTTATAAAAATCAAGGGCCTGCGATTCTGATAACAACAGACATCAACTATGATCACTGGCAAGAAGGGGCAGGAGCAGATAATGTGGTTTGCCGCAACAATACAATTCAAAACTGTGATATTTGCAATTGGGGATCCGCTATTCAAATGATTGCCCATCTTCCGGATGGAAAAGGGAACTGCAGTCTATTCACAAATATCGTTTTCGATCATAATACATTAATTGACACCACATCAGAATCCTTTTATCTTCAATATGGTTCCAACATTACTGTCAAAAATAATATCATCAAGAATCCTGCTTCGAAGAACAAAAATCTTGAGGATAGTGGCACGATCACAGTTGATAATTCAATGAATGTATTAATAGCAAATAATCACTGGCAGCATCTTCTTATATGAAATATCCTGGCAAAGTGACCATAATAAACTGTCCGGATAATGCAGTGAATGAAACTGCTAATGAAGTGATTCAATAAAACTGTAGAAATATGAAAGAGGTTACCGATTTGAATATTATTAACATAAAACAGAATACTACAAATATAGATATGACACCAATTGTTTTTAAAATCATCAATCAAGCGAAAGGTGATAATACAATAATTAACTTTGAGAAAGGTCACTATCACTTTTGGGCAGATAAAGCATATGAAAAATTCTACTATATTTCGAATAATGACAGTGGACAAAAGAGAATTGCATTCCCGCTGATCAACTATAATAATATTACAATCGATGGCAATGGTGCAGAATTTATCATGCATGGCAGGATTGTTCCATTTGTCATTGATAATTCAAGAAATATTGTAATTAAAAATATAACAATAGATTATAATCGTGCTTTTTTTACGCAAGGCAGGGTGGTAGCTTCAGGGGAAAACTTTGTCGATCTAGTGATAGAAAAGAAAGAATTTCCTTATCGAATCGAATATGGGAAACTGATATTTATTGGTGACGGATGGGAAAGCGACCAGATTATTCATCTTTTACAAATTGAACCTGACACTTATTTCCCGTCATATGGTATGAGCGATGATTATTGCAAGGGTAAAATATTTAAGGCTAAAGAAGTCGGTGAAAATGTTGTCAGGTTAGAATCAAGTGATTTTCGATATATATATGATGTCGGGAAGTATGTAACGATTTCCCATGAAATCAGAGAATGTCCAGGCATAGTAATATCCTGCAGCAAAAATATATTGATTGATAAAGTCAACATCTATCAAGCGGGTGCAATGGGTGTGATAGCACAAGTTTCAAAAGATATTACACTTAATAATGTCAATATTAAAGTTCGTGACGGATCGGATCGTGTTGTTTCACTGAATGCAGATGCAACTCACTTTGTCAATTGTTATGGCAAGATAACAATGAGTAACTGCTGCTTTGAAAGTCAGCTTGATGATGCAGTAAATGTTCATGGAGTATATACCATTATATCGGATATCCTGTCGGTAAATGAAATAATGGTTGAATTTATGCATTACCAGCAATATGGCATACCACTTTATTCTGTAGGAGATACCATAGCTTTTATTGACAGGAGTACACTATTAACAATAGCGCAAGGCAGAATAGCAGATGTTAAAATCATAAATTGCAAATATGTGAGGTTGACATTTGAAAATAGCTTACCCAAAGAAGTAAACATGAATACTGCTATTGAAAACATAGATCGGATGCCCGATTTGGAGATCACGGGATGTTTGACAGGCAAAAACAGAGCAAGAAGCTTCCTGATTTCCACTCGCGGCAAAGTGCTTATTGAAAATAATGAGCTGCATTCAGCAGGATGTGCTATTAAAATTTCCGGTGATGCAAATTATTGGTACGAATCGGGTGCGGTAACCGATGTAACTATACGTAAAAATAAAATTGTTGATTGCAATTTCGGTATTGGCTGGGGTATTGCAAGTATTGATATTGATCCCGAAGTGGAGAACTCAGACAAGATAAATGGTTTATATCATCATAATATTTCGATTATCGAGAATGAGTTTGATACTTTCGAAAACTGCATTGTATATGCTCGCTCGGTAGATGGACTCCGGATAACCGATAACAAAATAATCCGTACATTTAAGCATAAACCTACCAGTCCACTAAAATGCTTTTTCAAGACCACTGATTGTGACCATATAAGCATTACCAGAAATGAATTAGTTAACATACCTCACCAAGAGTACTGTGAAGACTGTAGATGATAATAGAAAGCATTGTGAAGATATGAAAAAAGCAATAAGTTTCGTTATAATAATATGTATAATGTGCAATTTACTGATTGTTACTTTTTCAATGAGTCCGAATACTCATTTATCAGCTGATGACATATCTACAGACGATACAGTATTGATTGCTGATAAACAATCAAAGGATACTTATATTATGACGCCAAATCAAATGATCAGGAAAGATGAACGGAATAATGCAATTTTATGGAATGGTGAAAAAGAGTTTGTCTGCTGGGATTTTGAGACAGCACTTTCGCTTCCATTCCTCGAGAACCCTTATTCCAGTGGATTCCACAATATTTTCACACATGTATCAGATTCGGTTATTTCCCTGCTTTTGCCAACCCTCAATTTCTGTTGATATTTAGCAGAAATCGGAGGCAAAAATGCGTAAGAACTACTTTGTAAAACTTGTGGACTACATGAAAAACGTCTACTACATTGAGAATGGGATCAGCAAGCTTATTGAGGAAAGTCAATCCAAAATATATAACATCTCAAGTGAACTCTGTTACAAAAGTAGACATTTAAGTAACCAATCATAATAATATAAGAGGAGTGAATCTACCTGATCAATTCCAGCGCCGCCACATTGAACGGCAGCGAGGAGCAACTTGATAGCAATAGTAAAAAAGTGCTTGACATTCACAGAATCACTTCAGAGGATTCGGCCGCCTGCCTGGATGCAATTCTTTGGGATCCCGCGGATATTGGATATTTACGCGGTGGCGGATTCTCCTCGTAGTTTGTGACCCGGGGGGGAAATGCTGTTCACCATGGAGCGGTTGAATATGGTGGATGACTTATGGCCTGTGGTTCAGATCGCAGAAGGAACCACGGTGGATCTTCCGGAAGAGATGAAAATCAATATAGAGAAAATGCGAGGTTTTTGAATGCTACTTAATTACGTTAAAAAAGTTGGAGATGTGATTCGTAAAACAAAAGGCAAATTTTTACGGAATGATGAAATGCTCTCTAGCCGACGAAACGTAACATTGTCAATTTATGCGAACGGCGCGGTAGGAAACCTTGTGGGAGGAAATTTCTTCACAGGGTTCTTGTTGATACTCAACGCAGATGATGCTTTCATCGGACTGATAACAGTAATTATGATGGCGGGGAATCTTTTGCAAGTACTTTCACCGCTCTTACTTGAACGATTTTTATCAAGAAAGCGTCTTCTCATTTCCATTCGGATTATAATACACATTTTCAATATCGTCCTTATCGGACTTATACCATACCTGGGATTTACTGATAATATAAAACTTGCAGTCGTTGTCGTCATTCAACTTTCGGTAAGTCTGATGAATTCGATTTCTTCACCAGGGTTTTCTGTATGGCATATCAAAAGTATTCCTGAAGGGATTAGATCCAAATATTTTTCAATGCTTACCGTTTCCAATTCAATATTCATTAATACTTTAATTCTCACGGCAAGTGCTATCGCCGACAAATTCAAATCAACGGGCGATGCGCTGCAGGGTTTGCTCATACTGAGGATCATCGCACTTGCCTTTATGGGGCTGGATATCTATTTTCTTTTTAGAGTGAAGGAATATCCAAACGTACAGGATAGCGAGTTCACTAAGATTGGAAACATCCTGCTTAGTACTTTCAAGGATAAAAAATATATGCGGACGATATGGATATCCTGTCTATGGTCCTTTACTGCGAATATTCCAGGGCCTTTCTTCAGCATCTATCTTTTAAAGGACCTGGGTGTCAGTTATTCCTATATCAATGTGATCAATATGCTGAACATCCCAGTTCTTATTCTCCTGACACCATTCTGGGCAAGACGAATACAACACACGTCCTGGTTTGAGACTCTTTCTGTTTCGATGGGATTTTACCTGATCTCTTATATAGGACTTTCGTTTGTTAATGCGACTACTATGTTTCTTTATCCTGTTTTTATGATCTTCGCCTTTATATTTGCACCTGGGATAACTCTAACACTTGCAAACATTCCCTATATCAATATTCCAGAAAACAATCAAACACGTTATATAAGTTTCTTTTCGGCAATGAACAGTTTGGCTGCGTTAATCGCAATTACGCTAAGTAGAAAATTCATCTTGTCTACCGCCGCATTACGATTCAACTTGCTGGGAATTGAAATGCAAAACAAACAATACGTTCTTCTGATCACTGCGCTTCTTATGCTGATGGCAGTGATAACGATTTCATACCTTCGAAAAAGCGTGGAAGATAAGACAGAAAAAATCCATCTATGATTTGTGGAGAAATAGAACATTGCAAAAAGTAGATGTCTTATGACCAACTATAAATATTAAAATATTAGTAATGTTGAATTTCGGAAACTTAATGAAAAAAGGAATTAAATCTAAATTCATTACATCAATGCTGATGCTTAAAAGATATGTGCTCATATAAAAGTTACTAGAATTCAATCAGATATGAAGCATGATAAAAATTTCTGGATTTATCAATCGGATTAAGGAATGATATACCTTTTGAAAAAATAAAAAATTATTTAGCTTCAAAAACGAAATAGACACAGTGTCCCGAAAAAAACAGGATATGAGGATGCCGAAAATTGAGTGTAAAAATTTGGTCCTTCGGCATTTTTCGGAATTTTTATTGTACAGTTTAAATAATTGAATTTAAACAAGCCAGATGAGAACCTATTTCATCTTTCAAAGATAGAACGAGGACTTTCGAGTTAGGTGCATAACAAGCAGCTTTTTAAGTATGCCGTTATGCTCTTTTTTTGTGCATAAAAATGGTTCAAAAAGCGGAAAGGGCTTAGTGAACTACTGGCTTTGCTATATCGCTAAATATCCGTGATCCCAAATTTTTGATGATTTTAAAAACAAAAATCAAAAATTTGGAGGATTACAAAATGAGCAAGGCATATTGGGTGAAGAACCCCCCTGATTTTGCAAACGAGAAATGCGAATGGATTCAAATGACAGGTTTTGAATTTTATCAGTTTATAAATATCCCAGAAAACAAAGGCAGACATTTCATTGATTTTGATGATATGAAAATCGAAGTGAACAAATTAGAATATGTGAAATGGCGAAAAGAAAAAGACGCAAGTGACTATTTGAAGGAACAGGAGAGGAAATACATCACCATCTCCATTTTTTCAATTACGACACAAGACGGATCTGGTGGGGAAAATCTTATCGAAGATCCATCGGTAAATATTGAAACGGAAATCGAAGAGAAACTTCTGCTCGAATATTTGAAAAAGAGTCTTAATATTTTAGCACCTCAGGAAAGACTTTTAATCAAGTTGCGCTATTTCGCAGAAGAAAAAATAACAGATCAGGTTGCTGCCGATTCCTTAGGCATACCAAGACGAACTTTTATCAATCGCAAGAAT
>CAZJXH010000075.1:0-2734 GCA_964549475.1 uncultured Oscillospiraceae bacterium | reverse complement strand
AAAAAATATGGAGGGATAGTTAGCAAATATGAATCCAAAAAAATATTTTCAAAAAAAATGGCCATATTCTCCAAAAAGTTCCCAATAGAAGGTGAGAGGAAGAAATTCACCTAAAAAGGAAACAGACTCCCTTACAAACATGTGATTAGGACTTTCTCTCCCCCGGACATTGAAAACTTAATAATCATTCATCAAGCACATTCCTTTTGTTTTTGTCAAAAGCAAAAGCCACGTTAGCGATTGCGCCATGACCTCCCAAAGTGAATTTGAAAATCACTTGAGAAAATAAAATTGACTTTAGTAGAGAGCGAGAAACTTTCGGCCATAAATATTGGACGGCATCCAATACAGCGATAACAGACAAAATGGAATAATGATACTCCTGTCCAGTCTAGGGTCCGAGCGGTAAAAATCTGCATTCATTGCAGGGATAATCCGTCGCAGGCAATGAGGGCAGTTACGAGAGATCCTCGTAGGGGTGGAATTCCCGTGGAGTTGGTTAGCTGCCAACCGTTTGATGACTTCCCACATTGGGGGTGTCGAGGACAAATACGATGGTAAAAAATCATTAAAAATATGAGACCATTAACACACGGCAGACTTTGAATAGAAATCTTCTAAACGGATAAATACTCAACAGTCTGCCGTGTGTTATATCTTTTAATAATTCAATATTTTTCAGAAAGATACGAGGTTAAAATGAAAGAAGCAAATGTATTTAAGCTAAGCAAGGAAGTGCTTTCAAGACCATGCAAGGAAATTGTAATCGCCGGATGCAAGGTCAGACTGAATTTCCCTAATGATCCAAATGAAAATGTTATAAAAAATATGCGTAGTATTCTTTTTTACTCTTTTGCAAGCAATGCAAAAAGAGGGTAATTCTTAAACCCACATGTTGGACAGATAAATTACGTAAATGAGATAATAGGATTACGCAGCAACAGCTGTAATAAATGTTGCGGCATGCATCTTGAAAATTGAATATGGATAGGCATCTGTATTTATAAATTACTCATCATCTCATGAAAAAAAAGAGAGAGAGGTTGGTATGATAATGAATACAGATATAAAAAGAGCTTATTGTTTATACAGAGTTTCAACAATTGGACAGGTAGAAAAAGACGATATCCCTATGCAGAAACAGGACTGCCGGGAATTTGCGTTAAAGCAAGGGTGGGAGGTTACAAAGGAATTCTCCGAGAAAGGCATTTCAGGGTTTAAAATATCAGCCAAGGACAGGGACGCTATACAAGAGATTCAAAAGGATGCGACATTAGGTAAGTTTGATATCCTGCTGGTTTTCATGTTTGATCGATTAGGTAGACGCGAAGATGAAACACCGTTTGTTGTGGAATGGTTTGTACGCAACGGAATTGAAGTCTGGAGTGTTCATGAAGGCCAACAACGGTTTGACAATCATGTTGACAAACTGATGAACTATATCCGGTACTGGCAGGCGTCAGGGGAAAGCATCAAAACTTCCATCCGGACAAAAACACGGCTTGGACAGATTGTGCAGGAGGGAAAATTTCGCGGTGGAACTGCACCTTATGGATATAGACTGGAAAAAAAAGGCCGCCTAAATAACAAAAACGCTGAAGTTAATGAAATTTTGATTAATGAAGAGGAAGCCAGGATTGTTAAAAAGATATTTGAGCTTTATGTCAACGCAGGTTATGGATCCCAAAGAATGTGTACCTATTTGTCGCAGAATAATATTCAGAGTCGTACCGGGAATAATTTTATTAATACTACGATTCAAGGGATGTTGAAAAATGTGATGTACACTGGGATTTTAAGAAGTGGAGAGACAAAATCTGAAATTTTCCCGAATCTTCAAATTATTGAACCGGATATCTTTAATAGAACACAAGAAATCATCGCTCAACGCTCATCTAAGCACAAGGAACGAACCATACCTCTAAATACCAAAGGGAAGGCTCTGCTGTCAGGAAACGTTTTTTGCGGGCACTGTGGAGGAAGATTGATACTAACGACTAATGGTAAAAAATATGTTCGAAAAAGCGATGGAGAAGTTACGATAACACCCAGAATCCGCTATATATGCTACAATAAATCACGGCACCCGCATCTTTGTGACGGGCAGACAGGGTATACCGCCAGAAAACTTGATGAAATGATCGAAATCCTGATTAAAAGGCTTTTTGCTAAAATAAATGACTTCCCTAAAGAAGAAATGATTGATGCACGGCTTAAAGGCCAGATGGAAGAATGCAAATCCAAATTAGTTAAAGCAAGAATCGTTGTTAAAGAACATGAAGCTGAGATGAAAGAATATGAAGCAGAAACTTTAAAAGTGATACGAGGCAATAGCAACCTTAACGCGGATCTTCTGAACAAGCTCTATAGTGAAGCCAAGGGAAAAGTGGAAAGGGATAGACAACATATAGTGGAACTGGAAGAGGAATTAGACAGCAGCAAACAAAAAATCGAGGAGTTGACACGCCAATATGAGACCTTGACTTCTTGGGCGGATATGTATGATGGATGTGATTTGGAAGCCAGAAAAATGATTGTAAATCAAATCATGAAGAAGGTAAAAGTTTATCGAGATTATGAGCTTGAAATTGATTTTTCACTAAGTTGTGAGCAGTTAGGAATTGCTTTTTAAAAAATAGAAAACCGCTGATATCCAATGATATCAACGGTTTTCTGGTGGAGCATACGAGATTCGAACTCGTGACCCCAACACTGCCAGTGTTGTGCGCTCCCA
>CAZJXH010000074.1:0-14779 GCA_964549475.1 uncultured Oscillospiraceae bacterium | reverse complement strand
GAAAATCAGGGGATTTCGCGGATTAGCAGGATAAAGTCTGAAAGGAACGGTACGATGAAACATACGAATCAATATGAGAATAAAAAGCTATTCAGAAAATGTGTGCTTGGACTCCTGTCAGCTTTATTCATTGGCATTGTTGGGTTTCCGCTTTTGTGGATGCTGCTGAGCTCATTGAAGCCGGCAACCGAGTTGTTCAAGACTCCTCCAACCATTTTCCCTGCGGCTATTTCCTTTGAATGGTATCAGCAGGCCTTCAGAGATGCAACGGTTGTTCATTATTTTGTTAACAGCTTTATTGTCGCATCAGGAACAACAATAATAGTATTAGTGATGGCAACATTCGGCGCCTACAGCCTGACACGGTTTCGTTTCTTCGGCAGGAAAGCCATTACGATCATTATTCTTTCCGCGTATTGTATTCCACCGATAATGCTGATGATCCCTTTATACCGCATCGTCGCCGGCGTCCACCTGAACGCATCCCTGCTTGGGGTTATTATCGGTCATACGACGGTTACATTTCCGTTTGCCATATGGCTGCTGATTTCCTTTTTCCGAAGCATTCCCCGTGAAATCGACGAGGCGGCATTAGTGAACGGAGCGTCTGATTTCACTGCATTTTATAAGATTATCCTGCCGCTGTGCGTGCCCGGAATCCTCAGCACAGGAATTCTGGTATTCATCCTGTCATGGAACGAATATCTATTATCTAGTGTATTGATTTCACAAGATACGATGAAAACATTGACGGTCGGCCTGGCGAACTATATTAGTTCAACGGAAATAAACTGGGGTGTTATTATGGCACTTGGAACGGCTACAACCATACCAATCGTGCTGATGTTTACAGGGATTCAAAAATATTTTGTCGAAGGTCTGACAGCGGGTGCTGTCAAAGGCTGACAGAGATAGACAGGCGAGCGGATAGATGTCTTTGAAGCATCCTGACGGGAGTAACGATGGATATTGCGATTGTACTGGCTTTGTTTTCTGCGGTTTTCAGTGCCGGCAACGACCTTGTCTACCGAAAAGCGTCTATTGTTGGGCGCAAGACAGGGCCGCTTGCTTTTTTTCTCATGGCATCCATCACTTCTGCGATCATCGCACTGATCTTGAATATCATTCAGCCAGGAGGACTGACAGGGGTAAGATTCGAAATTCAGGATCTGATCTATGGATTCCTTCTGGGTGTTGTTTCTTTTGTCACGTATATTCTTTATCTGTTAAGCTTTTCCGGGGAGAACACATCGGTGAGCGTGACCATATTCCGGATGAATCTGATTCCGGGAATCATCCTGGCGGTCCTTTTCATGGGGGAGACCATCAGTCTTCGAAGAGGACTGGCTGCTGTCTGTTGTATTATCAGCCTGCTGCTGCTCAGTACATGGAAGACGGGGAAACTTCCGGACAAGCGGTTTTTGCTGTTCAGTCTGGGCGCTTTCTTCGCCGGTGGTGTGCTGAATGTCGTCAACAAGGCAGTTGCCGTGCACAACACCCATTATTTCAGCATTTTAGGCATCCGGTTCCTTGTGGTCGGACTGCTGACCTGCGTGGTGATGCTGTTTCAAAAATCGTTCAAATTTGACAGGAAAGCCGTCAAGTACTCTGTATTTTCCGGCTTTTTTCTTGTCATCTCCGTTTTCCTGAACCTGGAGGCGCTGAAAACAGGGGACGTCACTCTGGTCCTGCCGGTCACACAACTTTCTTTCACGCTGATCGTTGTGATAAGCTGGCTGTTTTTTAAAGAGAAAATGAGTATCAAAAAGATGATCGGGATTGCGCTTGCAATCGGATCCGTTTCCCTGATGAGTTGAAGACCAAACCACACTAATAGCACGTTTCATGATAGATAAATCATCACTGTGATTGTGATACAAAACAAGCCGCCTTCAGGTACGGTGAAAGAGTAATTGCATGAGGCCAACTTGAAAACTTTTAAGGAATCAATAGAAAATACTTCTATTACTAATGATACAGTGGGCCGAATTCCTTGCAAGCGTTAAAAATCGCTGTATCGATGGAGTTGGATGCGAAAGAAGGCCAGGAATGCGGGATAAATATTTTTTCTGGTTTTACGTTGTGCATGACAACCGGTATGCGCAGCATAGAGGCAAGCGTAATCAAATCTTCGCCCACATGTCCATAACAAAAGGAACAGTGATTTGCACCCCATCGCGCCATAACAGTGTAAACGTCAGCGAAAGCGCCCTCTCCTGTTGTTTCCGGGACGAACCAGGTGGAAGGCCAGGTAGGATCGGTACGGTCAAGCAATATCTTGTCCACCTCGGGCGGAAGTACAACTGTATGGCCTTCGGCAATCTGCAGTGTCGGTCCGACGCCATCCACAATATTGAGCCGAGCCATGGTTACAGGCATTTCGGCGATGGTTGAGAACTGTGACGAGAAACCGCCGCCGCGGAAAAATTTGAGCGCGGCCGGTGCCCAGCGCGTCGCCTTAAGGCAGGCAGAAATGTCTTCCTGTGTTAGATTCCACCATTGTTTCATAACCGATCTGCCATCCTGGTCTTTTTGTGCACCGGTGGCATCAAGTGCGGCCGCACCGGAATTGATCAAGTGGATAAAGCCGCCACATGCTTTTCCTTGAAGAGTATAGCCGGTTACACGCTTTACAGCGTCCGGGCTCCAGTATGTGCGTACATCAGCAAAAACAGGAGAACGTTGCGTAAGCAGATTTTCAAATAACATAGCGACCGCATTGCAGGTATCATTTTCTGTGGCTAAAATAAGCGGTTGACGTTTTCCGTTCCAGTCGAAGCCGGAATTGAAG
The DNA here is from genome assembly GCA_964549475.1 of uncultured Oscillospiraceae bacterium. Lineage (GTDB taxonomy): Bacteria > Bacillota > Clostridia > Saccharofermentanales > UBA5734 > JBBQKF01. The sequence goes on along the minus strand of CAZJXH010000074.1, from coordinate 11,988 downwards.
ATCGCTTCGGCAAAATCACCATTCGGCAACCAGTCCGTCCAAGCGCGTTGACCTTGAAAGCCTGCGGCGATGGCGTTTTTTCCGCAGGACTCCTCATAATAGCCCATTTCGGCAAGCTTCGGATTTCCCAACATAATATCGCGGATAATGACCGCCATTTTTACAGTGAATTCCCAATCTTCTTTTTTCTTGTCAGGGGAATGCATAAGCTCGGGAGCGTTATTGTCATCGCCTTCCGGACAATTGGCTTTTACCCAGGTGAGTGCCTTGATGTATTCGGTTTCATCATAGATTTTTAAATGCATCCTGCGTAGAATTTCGGTCAGGTCAAGCCACTCCGCGCGGATTCCAAGATATTTTGCGAAGAACTTCGCATCAATATAGGACCCGGCAATGCCCATACTGACACCGCCCATACTGACCTACGCCTTGTCTCGCATACTGCCGACGGCGATTGCACAGCGGGCAAAACGCAGAATTTTCTCCTCCACGTCTTCCGGAACCGAGAAATCATCTTTCTCTTGAACATCATGTCCGTAAATACTGTAAGCGGGCAGCCCCAGTTGAGCGTGTGCCGACATGGCTGCGGCAAGATACACGGCTCCCGGATATTCTGTACTGTTAATCCCCCAGACCGCCTTGACGGTAAGCGGGTTGGTATCAATGGTTTCCATTCCGTAACACCAGCAGGGAGTGACGGAAAGGGTGCCGACGACATCTTCTCTTGAAAAATAATCCGCACAACACGCCGCTTCCGAGCCGCCGCCAATCACAACCGGGGAAATGACGCATTCCACAGGCTGCCCGTCTGTGTAACGAAGGGCAGAACTTATAAGTTCTGCGGCGGTTTCTGCTAATTGCAATGTCCGGGCTTCCAGTGCTTCTCGAACGCCGGAACAGCGGCCGTCAACGATTGGACGAATACCGATTTTTGGATGTTTCATGAATATATACCTCGTTTCAAAATTAATATTTTTTAAAGACACGTTAAGCTGAATGACTTAATATCGATCGCGGAACGGTTCGCGATTATGGAAAAATATAAATTCCGTTTTCTGCATTGGTAATAAAATTGGTTGCAGACACAAGAATTCGAGCTCATTCTATTCCATTGCTTTGCCCTTGTCAATATCAAATATTTTGAAAATCTGTATAAAAATCAGAAAATATCTGCATTGCTTTATAGCATATCTTTTCTCCGGATGCATTTCGATTCACACATTTATCTTGATATTTTGAGGGGAGCGTAGTAATATTGGTTCAACGAAAACATAATAGCAAATCATTTTTGCGGGAAGGTGATCCAATGGCCACTACCATTAAAGATGTTGCAAAATACGCCAAACTGTCAAAAACAACTGTATCAAAATATATAAACGGTGGCAATCTGGAACCGGAAAACAGGATAGCCATCATGGATGCCATTAAGGCGCTGGATTACAGTCCTAATCACATCGCCAGAGGATTTCGAAATTCAAAGACTTTTACAGTCGGCGTCCTTATCCCCACACTTAATAGCATGTATACGACAACAATTATTACAACGGTTGAGTCCATTCTTGAAAAAAAGGGATATGGCATTCTGGTATGTAATTGCAGCGGACAAAGAGACAAGGAGCTTGGGAAAATCGAATTTTTAGTGAATAAAAAGATTGACGGTCTCATCATTATGCCCAGCACTCTCGAGGCTTCGGATCTGGTTAAAATCACGAACCAAAAGATTCCGCTTGTGCTTTTGGATAAACCGATTCCTGGCTACAATGCAGACGTTGTGCTTATCAATAATGCCGATGCTGCATTAAAAGCAACAAACTACCTTTTGGATAACGGGCATGAGAAGATTGCCATTATCTGCGGCGGCAGGGGCGTTTATACCTCGGATGAACGAAAACGAGGTTATTGCCAGGCTTTTGAAGAAAAGGGACTTTCTCCTGATCCCGCATTTATCAAGCATGGGGACTTTACACTAAAAAATGCCTATGATACTGTCATAGAGCTTATGAGTCAGACCCCTCGTCCCACTGCTATTTTTGCCACGAATTATGATACGAGTGTCGGCGCTATCATTGCATTGAACAAATTAGGCGTGAAAATACCAGACGACATTTCATTTATTGGATTTGATGATATTTATCTTTCGGAAATTATAAAACCGTCGCTTACCATGGTGTCCCAGCCTATGGAAGAGATTGGCGCCAATGCGGCAGAATTGCTGCTTCGGCGAATGAAAAACGATCATTCGGATTTTCCACGCACGGTATGTCTGAATTCTATATTTGAAATTAATGCATCGGTGCTTCCCATTTAATACCCCCTGTCTTGTGAAGATGAAATTTAATAAATTTGCCATTAAAAAGGCTATTGACATATCAAAATCTTTATGTTAGCATCGGAATGTGGGTCAGAAAACAAGAAACTCATTTTTTTTGGACACAGAGCGAACCGTTCCGCGCTCGCAAAAACAACTCGAATCGGATCCCATGAATTGTAATAAAAAAGGAGGAATCGCAGCATGTTTAATGGCCTTGAGTTAGGACTTGGCAACCTTTCACAGATTTCAAATGCGAAATCGCGTTCTATCAGTGGGGAGAATCCCACTGGGGAAAAGGGAAAGGGAGGCATGGCAACAAGTGGAACAGGAAGCGTTCCCGCGTCGAAGCTTGGCGTTGGCTGGAAGGTTTCTCCCAGCATTATTGTTCCGGCAGATGGACAATATACACTCGCAGATATCAAGGGACAGGGAGCGATTACCCATTTGTGGCTTACGACTGATCCGGCTCGATATCGTCAGCTGGTTTTTGAATTTTACTGGGATGATGCTGACATACCGGCAGTTAATGTTCCGGTAGGCGATTTTTTCTGCAATGGCTGGTGCGAACGCGCTCTTGTCAATTCGATGCCCATTGCGGTGAATCCTGCCGGAGGATTCAACAGTTACTTTTCCATGCCGTTTTATCAAAACGCAAAGCTGGTTATCAAGAATCTTTCTGATACAGAGATTATCATCTATTATCAAGTGGATTATACCATGACGAATATACCGGAAAACACAGCCTATTTTCATGTTTCCTGGAACCGTTCCAATCCTCTTCCATATAAATCGGTCCATACAATATTGGACAACCATTCCGGACAAGGTCATTATGTCGGCACCTATCTTGCCTGGCAGGCGAATAACTGCGGTTGGTGGGGGGAAGGAGAAATCAAATTCTATCTTGACGGGGATGAGGAATTTCCAACAGTTTGTGGAACCGGCACCGAGGACTACTTTGGCGGCGCATGGAATTTTGACATTGGTGGCAAATATCAGGAATATTCCACTCCCTTTTTAGGAATGCCGCAAGTCATCCGGCCGGACGGCCTGTATCGCTCTCAACAGCGTTTCGGGATGTATCGCTGGCATATCATGGATCCCATTCGTTTTGAAGAAGATATCAAAGTCACCATCCAGGCCTTGGGCTGGCGTGAAGCAGGAAAAGAATATCTGCCGCTTAAAGACGATATTGCCTCCACTGCTTTCTTGTACCAATGCAGTAAAAACGGCAGCAACAGCAGTGAATTCACCCGGGAGTATCTCGAAGTCATCTAGCGCATTTGTACTGCAGACAAAGGAGTGTTAATTATATTATGAAAAGGATTGCTTACCCGGGCAGCAAGCGTAGTGCGATGAATAATAAATCTGACCGCCAGCTTTTATTGATGACATTGCTGCCAATTATAAAGATTTTTATTTTTTCTTACATTCCCATGGCCGGTATCGTCATTGCGTTTCAGAATTATAAGCCAAAAACGAAGTTTTTGAGCGAATTCGTCGGTTTTGACAACTTTCGATATATTGTCTCATCCTCGAATTTCTATCGCATTCTCTTTAATACTCTGTTTTTAAATATCATTTTTATTTTCTCCGGCCTTATTGTCTCCATTCTTTTGGGGCTGCTCATGTTCGAAATTTCAAAGAAAAGGTTTTTGAAATTAACCCAGACTGTGTTTTTCTTTCCCTATTTCATTTCATGGACCCTGGTCTCTATGATTCTGTTAAGTCTTCTGGATTCCCGAGGCCTTGTCACCGTGCTGATACAAAACATGACCGGGAATGTTGTCCAATTCTATATGGAAAGCCAATACTGGCCGTTCATTCTGGCATTGACCAATATCTGGAAAGGGGCGGGAGTCGGCGGAATTATTTATTATGCCACATTAATGAGTTCCGACCGCAGTATATATGAGGCTGCTGATATAGATGGAGCCAACCGTTTTCAAAAAATGCGCTTTATCAGTCTGCCGTACCTGAAGATTATGATTTTTGTGCTTACCGTCATGTCTTTTGCGAACATTATGCATGTTGATTTCAATATGATCTTTTTTCTTACTCGAAACAGCGGACCACTTTATCCAACCACAGATGTTATCGATACCTATGTCTTTCGCGCATTGCGCATGGATGGTGATTTTTCCGTAGCAGCTGCTATCGGATTGATCCAGTCGGTTGCAGGCCTTGTATTCAGTTTTGCTGCGAATCAGGTGAGTAAAAAACTGGAACCGAAATCCGCATTATTTTAACGGGAGGGAGAAAAGAAACATGAAAAAACGTATTACCGCATCCGATATTCTGATCTATGTTATTGTCAGTATATTTATTCTGTTTTGTATTCTGCCTTTCATTCTTGTTGTGTCCGCTTCCCTTTCCGACGAAGAAATGATTGTAAAATATGGACTCAAACTTTGGCCGCAGAATTTATCTTTTGAAGCGTACCGCTATGCTTTCAAGTATCCACAGGATATTTTGAATTCATATGGTGTTACAATTTTCGTCACAGCCATCGGCACCATCCTGAATTTATTATTCACCATTCTGCTGGCTTATCCCCTCTCCAAAGCGTCTTTCCGCTATCGCCGCCCGATATCCGTTTTCCTCTTTTTTACTATGCTCTTCAATGGTGGACTCGTTCCAACCTATATTTTGCTAAAGAATTACCTTCATCTTTATGACACGATATGGGTCATGATTATCCCGCTTTTGATTGTTCCTGGAAACGTTTTCCTCCTTCGCGTTTTCTTTCAAGGCGTGCCGTCCTCATTGTATGAGTCTGCACTCATGGATGGTGCTGATGAGTTCTCCATGTTAACCCATGTCGCACTTCCATTGTCAAAAGCAGGAATTGCAACAATCACTTTTTTCATTATTCTTCTTTACTGGAATGATTCCTTCACAGGACTGATGTTTGTGGAAGATCCGAAGCTTACTCCTTTGCAATTGCTTCTTACAAGGCTTGTAAACTACATACAGTATGTTAAAACAAGTGAAGTGGCTAGCGGGGGAATGATCAGCGCCACGAAAATACCGGATAATTCTCTGCTTTTTGCCATGTGTGTCATCGCTACCGGACCAATGATATTTGTCTTTTCGTTTTTTCAAAAGTATTTTGTTCGCGGATTATTATCCGGAGCAATAAAAGAATAATTATTTTAAAAGGAGTGCTGTCGTATGAAAAAATCAAGAATGGTTTGTGCTGTGTTCCTCTGTATCTGCCTTTCTATAGGGACTCTGACTTCCTGCGGAGGTGCTGGTACGAATTCAACCGTCAGTCAACAGGATGAGCTTGCAGATGATGAATCAAAAGCCTATGTTATTGACTACTGGATTGCAATCGAATCCCAGACGATTCCAAAGGACTTGTCATTGGTCCAGGCAGAAATCAACAAAATCACACAGAAGAAAATCAATGCGACAGTAAAGCTCCATCCGGTTGTTGTCGGCGATTATGATCAGCGCATGCAGCTTACCATCAATGCCGGCGATAAATTTGATTTGTGCTTTTCTGCTCCATGGATCAATAGCTATTCCAGAAGAGTAGCTCTGGGCGGGTTTTATGACATCACGGACCTATTGCCGAAATATGCACCGAAGTCCTACGCTTTATTCGATGAGCGGATATGGTCTGCCGCCAGAATAAACGGGAAGATCTACGGCAGCATCAACCAGCAGATTATGGCTCGCACACCTGGGTTTTCCGTTGATAAGGAAATGCTTGAAAAATCAGGGATAAAGGCGGAAAACATTAAAACACTGGACGATATCACACCATTTCTTGAATATTGCTACAAGAACGGCAGTGACAAAACTAATATTACCCAAGGCTACGACCCGCAGGGTCTGATGGCTTATTTCCAGTTCGATGACCTCAATGGAGCGAACTGCCCGGGTGTTGTCGATGTCTCCAGCGGTACGTTGAAAGTTATCAATCAATTTGAAAGCGAAAAATTCAGTAATGCGTTGAAAATCACCACGGATTGGTATAAAAAAGGATATATTCCCGCGGACGTTTTAACAAAATCGTTTGATTTTTCAAAATCCTATGCGGTTTTAATGTCAACCTGGAAGCCCAGCGCTTCCGGCGAAGACGCCATTCGCCGGAACGGACGTGAAACCGTATGCCTTCCGATCGGTCCATCCATCAACTATTCCAACTGGATCGCATCAACCATTACCGCAGTCAGTGCAACATCGGAAAATCCGATCCGATCGATAAAATTCATCGAACTGCTTAACACGGATAAAGAACTGTATAATCTTCTGTGTTTCGGGATGGAGGGAAGGCATTACGAAAAGTTGTCGGAAAACCGGATCAAGCTTATTCCAGACTCCGGATATTCGATCAATGTCTCCTGGGAATTCGGCAATCAATTCAACGCTTACCTTACACCCGGCCTTTCGGAGGATGTGTGGGTGCAGACGGCAAAGGTAAATGCAGAAGCGAAGTATTCTCCTGTTGTTGGATTTACATTTGATCCAGAGCCGGTGCGGGTGGAAATCACCAATTGCCAGGCAGTCTACACAGAGTTCTACTACCCTTTGGTCAGTGGAGTTTATGGAGATAAAACGCAGGAACGTCTGAAAGCTTTTACCGATAAGCTGAGGCAAAGCGGTTGTGATAAAATCATCGCAGAAATGCAAAAACAGTTAGATGAATGGGAAAAATCTTAACTCATGATCAAAGAGATATTGGCTGACTTCCATATACTCTTATCGCGAACCGTTCCGCTTCCTTTGTAAACAGCCGAAGCATTCAATATAATTTAGAAAGGATGTATGTAAAATGTATTATTATACAAATAAAAAAGCCGGAGTCTTAAATAAACTGCTTGCCGTTATACTCCTTTTTTCCATCGTTTTTACCTCAGGCATTATTAGTGTAAGCGCGTTTAGTCTTGGTACAGGAGAACGATCGGATACCATTCCGGGCAATCTTCTCTACAATCCGGAATTTGGAAACAGTGATTTTGCTTTAAGTGAATCGGATAGCAATTGGTATCCAAACAATTGCATTTTATCAAAGGATACAGGCAACAGCTATGCTGGAGGATCCAGTCTTAAGGTGAGTGGACGCAATGATTTCTGGCATCGTGCGGAATATCGGATCGGCGGCTGGGATGTTGCATTATCGAAAGATTATTATCTACGCGGCTATGTATCGGCCGCTGCGGCAACAAATGTAGATTTTTATCTTGATATCGTCGGCTATAACGGGGAGGGCGGCTATCCGGAACAGTACATTGTAATTGGCTCCGGTACAGTAGGCCCCGATGCATGGACAAAATTTGATTGTGTGCTGAACATCACAAGCACACCAAATGCGGAAGCGGGATTTATCGATCTGACAGTTTCTTATGGAAGCAGTTCAGTTGTCGTTTCACGGGTCAAAGGTCTCGGTGTGATAAAGATGTTTGTTCAGGAACAGTTCCACACAGCCGGCCCCAGCCCGGATCTCTACCTTGACAGCTTTTTATTCCGGCAGGGCGGCAATCCGCATGCAAACGGGACAAATACGGAAACCCTGGATGGAAATCTTGTGAACAATTCAAGCTTTGAATCCAATACTTTCGATTCTTCTATAAATGTGGGGAAATGGTATCCGAACAATGCTACCTTGACGCAAGTGAACAATTATAGCCAAAGTGGAGGGAATAGCCTGAAAGTCAGTGGACGCACAGACTTCTGGCATCGACCAGAATATCGCATTGATGGATCAGCCATCGTTTTAGACAAGGATTATATTGTCAGCGGCTATTTGTCCGCTTCGGCTAATACAACAGTGAATCTTTATATTGGCGTGACAGGAGATGACGGTGCGGGCGGATATCCCAGTCAGGATGTGCTGATTGGCTCGGCTTCCATCGGACCGGCTGGCTGGACAAAAATAGATAATATCTTGAGAATTAAACAATCAAATAACATTGAAACGGGTTTTTATGATTATACGATCAGTTATGGCAGCAGTACTTCTGTTATTACACATGCCAAAAGTCTTGCTGTGCTGCAGCTATTTGTTCAGGAAGCATATCACGCTCCCGGAGTAAGCTCTGACCTGTTTCTGGACAGTTTCGTCTTCCGGCTGGGTACTCCTAAAGGACACGACGGGGGAATCAATACAGAGACCACTACCGGCAATCTCATTAACAATGCAAGCTTTGAGACAAATGACTTTAATGCAGGAATGCAGAATGGCAAATGGTATAAAAGAGATGGCATGACAGGCATACTTGCCAACGATACTGCCTACAGCCAATCTGGTACAAGCAGCCTTAAAATTTCCAACCGAACAGCATTTTGGCATCGTGCGGAATATCGTGTGAATGGGGCTCTTATCAATTCCGGTAAGGAATATACTCTCTCCGGGTATGTTTCCGCATCCGAGTCTTTAAGTACTCAAATGATAATCGATATCTGGGCATACGGCGGATCTCCGGATCCATATCCGCACCAGGCGATAACACTTGCCACTTCGACAGCGGGACCTGCAGGCTGGACAAAACTTTCCGGAACCTTCAAGATAACCGCTATACCGAATACATCCGACCCGAGCTATGTCGATCTGACGATAGCATATGGCTCGAACACAGCAGTGATTTCGCATGTATCCGGGCTTTCGGTGGTCGAGATCACTGTTCAAGAACCCTATAATGAAGATACAGTAAGGCCTGATTTGTATATGGACAGCTTTTCCCTTGTACAAAATCCGAATCCACAACCGATCGGTCTAGGTGCCGCCGACAATACCGAGGATGACGCCGGAAATCTGATCCACAATGCAAGTTTTGAGACAGCGGATTTTGCTTCGGATCACAATTTTTCTAAATGGTATAAAACCGTTGATAGTACAGCGGTTCTTACACAGCTCACAGATTATAGCCACGGGGGGCTTGCGAGTCTCAAAGTCTCCAACCGGACAGCGCATTGGAACCGCGCTCAATATCGCGTCGAAGGAAGTAACATTTTACTGGGCAGAGAATATGTTCTTTCGGGCTTTGTCTCTGCAAGAGAAGAGATCAATGTGGAACTGGCATTGGAGATTTGGGCTTACGGCGGTTCGCCCGATCCTTATCCGATGGTTTCGATGATCCTTGCCACTTCGACAGCGGGACCTGCAGACTGGACAACCCTTGGTGGAACTTTTACCGTTGCTTCCACTCCAAATGCAGTTAACAATAGTAAAGTTGACCTGACGGTTACGTATGGAAGCAATTCCTTTGTCATTGAGAATGTTTCCGGTCTGTCTGCTATCCAAATAGCGGTGCAGGAACCCTATAATTCAAGTATAGTAAGGCCGGATATGTATTTGGACAGTTTTTTACTGAAAGCGGCATCTCTTCCTCCTCCGACGGATCCAACCGGCCATGCCGGCGCAATGAATACAGAAACTGATCCGGATAATCTAATTGGCAATGCTTCATTCGAAACAAACGAGCTTGGCACAGGAATGAATTTTGGCAAATGGTACCCAGACGGAAATGATGCCACTTCGATCGCATTAGACTCTACTTACAGCCATTCCGGCAATTCAAGCCTGAAGATCAGCAATCGCAATGAATTCTGGCATCGTGCCGATTTCCGGGTAGAGGGAGGACAAATCGCTATCGACAGGGAGTATCTTGTCTCTGGCTATGCTTCTGCACTAGAAACTGCTGATGTAGAGCTTATTATTGAAATTTTCGGCTACGGTGGTTCTGCCGAAAATCCATATCCGTCCAAATCCATCGTTCTTTCCGCTGGAACTGCCAAACCCGGAGAATGGACCCGGCTTTCCGGTACCTTTAAAATAAACCAATCACCCAATAACGACACGGGTTATTATAACTATACCATATCGTATTCCGCGGGCGGCGAAAAGTATATAATATCACATATCAAGGGCATTTCCGGCATTCAGGTCATGACACAGGAAAAGTACAGTCTTGCCACCCCCCGCACCAATCTGTATCTTGACAGTTTCTTATTCAAGATGAACGAAAAAATCGGGCCTGCCGTACGTCCCACCGGTCATACCAATGCAGCCAACACCGCGGAGGACTTTGATAATCTGATCGAGAACGCCTCATTTGAAACCGATCAATTTGCTTCCGATCTCCAGATGGGACTCTGGTATCCTGTGCCGAACACAAACACAGTATTGACCCAATTGTCTGATTACAGTCACTCGGGCAGTCACTCCCTGCAAGTTTCAGGACGTACCGAATTCTGGCATCGGGCCATGTTCAGAGTCGATTGCAATGATTTTGTGATCGGACATGAATATGAACTGTCCGGATATGCCAGCAGTCTGCGCGATACAGGAGCGGAAATGTGGATTGTCCTGTGGGGCCACGATAACTCCGGAGGTTATCCCTCTGCACAGATCAGACTTACTTCCGCTTCCATCTCTCCCTCCGCTTGGAAAAAACTCTCGGCAAAATTCAAGGTGAAACGCCAAGGGGCCGACTATATTCTTGAAAGCGGGGATCAGACAGTTAAATTGTCCGGTGCTGCAGGCCTTGACACCATCGAGGTTTTTATACAGACACAGTACGGTGTGCAAAATAATCTCACCGACATGTATCTTGACAGTTTTCTGCTAAAAGACCTGACAGGCACGAACAGCAACATTCCTTCTCCGACAGGCAGCGTCAATGCACCCGATACAGAGGCGCTGGATGATAATCTGATTAATAATGCAGGCTTCGAAACCGATCTTTTTTACAACGCCCTCAATTTCGGAATATGGTTCACAAACGGTAAAAAATATAAAATCGAGCAAACTGCCACGTATAGTCATTCCGGCAGCCACAGCGTCCGGATTTTCAATCGAAAATCCGCAAATAATACTCTGATATACCGCGTTGACGCCACAATGATAAAATACGGGACATCTTATGATTTGTCCGCTTATATTGCTGCACGGCAGGAAACAAAAGCAAAATTGCTTCTTACTGTCTATGGATATGACGGAGAAGGGCATTATCCGAATAAAACATCCGAATTATCAAAAAAATCCGTGAAAGACTTCACTCAACTGTCGGGGGAATTTACAGTCCGCTATGATAAAGACACACTCTACCTAAACAGTGCGGACGGAACAATAGAAATTGGAAAATGCAAAGGATTATCCGGGATTGAATTTTATGTCATTACCGACGATAACGATGCAAACTACACTACCGATCTGTATTTTGACTCTTTTGCCCTTCTTGCAGGATCCAAGGACTCGTCCGGGAATCCATCGATTTCCGCATCTGGCGAAGAAGATCCGACCGCCAGCAGAAGTGACATTGCAGAAGGAATCAATAAAAACACATCAGTCACTCCATCTGGAAACGCAACACAAAAAACCTCTGTGCCATATCTATTCATCATCATTGCCTGCGCTGTCATAATAGCCGGAAGCACGATTCTTATCGCATGGTTGTTTTTTCATCGTAAAAAGTATTTCCAATCTAAAGAAAGGAATGGTTGAATCCTATGAAAAAAATGGTATCTGTCATTTTTGCATTCTTATTTATCATTCTTATCAGCATGAATTCGCTGGCTGCTGATATTCCAAAAGACATAACGGATGCGCTTTCCCAGGACAACGGTAATTTTACTCCCTACCGCGGCGGTACATGGGTTTTCGAGGATAGCGTCTATAAACAGAAGGATGATATGATATCCGGTTCATCCTGGCACTTCGGAAG
>CAZJXH010000073.1:0-14898 GCA_964549475.1 uncultured Oscillospiraceae bacterium | reverse complement strand
CTGGTCGGGTCACGCCGCACAGAACTGCTCAACACGCTGTTTGGTTCCATGACAATCGAAAGTGGTGAAATCAGGCTCCATGGCAAAAAAATAAAAAACAAGACACCGCGTGCCGCCATGAGCAACGGCTTTGCGCTGATCACGGAAGAACGCCGGGTGACTGGCCTGTTCCCGGAAATGAATATCATGTTCAATTCGGTACTGGCCAACATCGATAAATATACCAAACTGGGTATCCTGCAAAACCACAAGATATCATCGGAAACGGAATGGGTTATCAAGAACTTCAAAGTCAAGACTGCCAGCAAGAAGACGCACATCAAGTTTCTTTCAGGCGGAAACCAGCAGAAAATCATCATCGGCCGCTGGCTGCTCACTAAGCCTGAAATATTACTGCTGGATGAACCGACCCGTGGCATCGATGTCGGTGCAAAATATGAAATCTACCAACTTATCATCGATTTGGCCATGCAGGGCAAAGGAATCGTAATGGTATCTTCTGAAATGCCGGAACTTCTGGGAATCTGCGACCGCATTCTGGTCATGAGCAACGGCCGGATGAGCGGCCTTGTGGAACGCGGTGTCGATTATGGCAATATTAGTGGAGAACAAGAAACAATTATGCGCCTTGCCGCAAAATACGTTTAAGAACAGAGGGTGAGCAAATGGAATTGATAAAAAAGTATAACTCAAAAAAGGTCAATGCCTTTTTACTGAAATATGCACTTTACCTGATCCTTGGTGTGATATTGATCACGGTTATTTTTATTGACCCTGAATTCGCTTCCTTGAGCAATATTATCAATATCCTCAAACAGGCCTCTACAAAAGGGATTCTGGCACTTGGCTGTGCAGGGCTGATCGTTTTGGCCGGTACGGACTTGTCGATCGGACGTGTTCTTGGGTTATCGGCTGCAGTGACGGCCTCTCTCGTTCAATCGGTCACCTATACCTCGCGATACTATCAGAATATCACCAAACCACTCAATCTTTTGATCCCCTTAGGTCTGGCCATCGGCATCTGTGTCGTATTCAGCCTGATCAACGGTTTGGGCACGGCTTATCTGAAAATGCATCCGTTCATTATGACTCTGGGAACATCGCTTATTGCTTTCGGATTGAACTGTATTTACATTGAAGCGCAGCCTTCCGGCACGGCGCAAGCCTTATCGACATTTGAAAAGAACTTTTTGGAAAAAGCTGCCGGTTCGTTTAAAATTGCCGGGGTCAACATCCCGTATGTGATTATTTACTTTCTGCTCTGTGCCCTTGTCATGCAAGTGATCTGGAGTAAGACAAAATTGGGAAAGAACATGTTTGCAGTCGGCGGCAACACCGAAGCTGCGGCAGTATCCGGTGTCAACGTCGAAAAAACCATCATACTGGTTTATCTTGTGGCAGGTGTCTGTTACGGGATAGCATCATTTCTCGAAACTGCACGTGTCCAATCAGTCGGCGCCAATACGGGGATCAACTACGAGCTTGATGCGATTTCCGCCTGTGTTATCGGCGGTGTTTCCTTCAATGGCGGTGTTGGTACGATCGCCGGGGTGGTCATAGGCAGCATCATTTTGCAGGCGATCAATTACAGTCTGTACTTTCTTGGCGTTAATGCCTATCTGCAGTACATTATCCGCGGGCTGATCATCATCCTGGCTGTCGCTATCGATGTCCGTAAATATATAGTAAAGAAATGAGAAGATTATGAATAAAGCAAATGACAGCAAGCCCAGGACACCTGCCCGTTATGGATTGTATGACAGGCTGAAAATCAAGCCGAGCCTGAAGCAAATGAATAGGATTATTATCGTCATCATCATTCTGATTTTTCTGACAGTCGCCATCGGTCTTTTAGCCGGCAAATTACCGAAATAATGAAAAGACTGAAGGTTGAATATCCGCAATAGCGAAACCATGTAAAAACTGCAAATGTACGGCAACGAATACAATAAAACGGAGCTGGATTTCAATAGTATTGACTATTGGGATTCAGCTTCCGTTTTTTACGAAAGAAGATATTGTCATGATACTCTGTGCCACAGATTGTCATTGCCTGGATTTTCAAACAGTCACTGGATGTGTTTTCAACTATCAGCTCGACAAAAGAGGACAATATTGAGAAAAATTTTGCCGCCTTGGTGATTGAATGATCCGATAGAAAATGTGACTGGCTGTATTTAAAGATTGACAGCCTATGAGCCGTCAGGGGACACGTCTCCTGTTTTCAGATCAAAATGTTTCCGCAAGTTAAAATAAAACGTTTCCGAGAGAAAAAAATATACAAAACGATTCCGAGAGAAAAAATATATTGACAAGAAAATGTAGAGGTGGTATATTTATAAACGCAATGAATACGTATTCATTGGATTACATATATAATCATGTGGAAGATAGCAATGAAAGAAATAGTCATGTAAGAACTCGCAATGTAAGAACTCGCAATGTAAGAACTCGCAATGTAAGAACTCACAATGAAGAAACTCGCAATGAAGAAACTCGCAGTGAAAGAAATAGTCACGAAGGGATGGATCATCAATGAGTAAAAAGAAGCAGGACAATGATCATTTAAAAAGCGGGAGAATCACATCGACGGATGTTGCCAGATACACGGGCATGTCCCAATCCACCGTATCCAGAGTGCTGAGTCCCGACTGTGATTCGAAGATCCGTTCCGATACAAGAGAAAAAATTCTAAATGCCGCCAAAGAGCTGGGCTATAAGCCCAACGCCATTGCCAGGAGCCTTACATCACAGCGTACGAATATCATTGGAATCGCTTTATCCAAAGTATCCTCGCCTTTCTATTCCTATATTCTGGAAGGCTTTACGAAAAGATTGTATCAGCAGGGGAAACAGGTTCTGCTCTTTTGCACGGACAACGACAGGGATATTGATGAAATCCTAACCACTGTGCTGCAATACCGGATCGATGGGCTGATTATCGCAACCGCAGGAATTACATCGGTCATGGCGGAGGAGTGCCACAAAAACGGGACATCTGTTGTTCTTTTCAATCGTGTTGTGCCTGGGACGAATATCAACGGGGTCAGCTGCGACAATGTCTATGGCGGAAGTCTTGCAGCGGATCTTTTTGTTGATGCGGGATATCGGAACATCGCCTACATTTCCGGCAAAGAGGACTCTTCAACCAATCTGGACCGGCGGAAAGGGTTTATGGATCGACTGGAAGAGAGAGGGATTCCATCTTGCATGATTGAAAAAGGAGAATATTCCTATGAGTCCGGAATCGCTGCGACCAGAAGGCTTTTTTTGCGGGAAACGGTTCCGGAAGCGATTTTTTGCGCCAGCGATGAAATCGCACTGGGCGCGATGCATACGATTCAATATGAGATCGGACTCAAAATTCCCGAAGAGGTGTCCATCATCGGGTTTGATGATATCGCCATGGCCTCCTGGCCATTTTATTCTCTTACAACATTAAGACAGCCGGTGGAGGAAATGATGGACTATACAGTGGACCTGCTTTGCCGAAACATAGACAATCCGGAAATGAAGTGCGAGCGCAAGCTTTTTGAAGCGAAACTGATCCAGCGCCATTCGGTAAAAAATTCTTGAAATAAAAAGCATATCCCTGTAGCCGGAGAAGAAGATCGGATAGGAAATAAGCAGGGACCAAAAAATAGAAAACAACGATCAGGAGGGAAATAAGGAGGAACCCCATGAAAATGCTTTTAGCAATTCCAGTAATGATCATGATGATTTTTACAAGCGCCTGCACGAAAAATAATACTGTTACCAATACAGCCGGACAATCTTCCTCTGAGAGCAGCACAATTTCATCAAGCTGTCCAGCCCCTTCGGACTCTGTTCCGCTGGCTGCTTCGGAAATCCGGACAATGACAATGCTCAGTAAAGCGCTTGGCAAAGACATGGCATACAATATCTATCTTCCCAAAGGCTACAGCAACAAGAGCAAGTATCCAGTCCTTTATATGCTGCACGGGTATGGCGGCAGTGAGGCAGATTGGATACCGAACATTAAATTGAACGAAAAGGCGGATCAATTAATTGCCAGTGATAAAATCAGGCCATTGATCATTGTAAGTCCTGAAATCGATAATAGCTTTGGGCTGAATACCAGCCAGGGCAACTTCGAGGATTTTATCAGCAAAGATCTGGTGACCTGTATCGATTCAAATTACAGTACGGATGCCACAAGGGAAAACCGCTATATCGGCGGACTGTCCATGGGCGGGTATGCAGCATTGTACCAGGCCTTCCATCATACAGATCTTTACAGCAAAGTAAGCGGTCACAGTCCGGCAATCGCCCTGGAGGACACACCGGATTCTATCTTTAAGTGGATTTATCCGGACGAAGCCACTCAGAAATTGCGCGATCCACTGATCTTTGCAGAAACCTTGGATCTGACAAGTCTGAAAGTATATCTGGATTGTGGAGATCAGGATATGTTTCAGTTCTACAACGGCTGCGACAAATTGTTCAAAATCCTGCAGGCAAAAGGGGTGGAATCGGAATATCACCTGAATACCGGAGCGCATGACCTGGCTTATTGGCAAAGCCAGGCAGAGAACTATCTCCTGTTTTATGGGAAAAAATAAAATTGCTGAATAAAATAATGGGAGGAATAAAGAATGAAGATTTTTAAAAACGGGGGTCACAGGCTATTCGAAAATGATCCGGAGACAGCAAAGATCGTTTCTGAGATGCTCAGCGACCTGGAGAAAAATGGAATGGACGCCGTGCGCAAGTACAGCAAGACCTTCGATGACTGGGATCCGGACAATTTCGAATTGAACGACAGGCAGATCCGGGAGTCCAGTGAGAGATTGGATAAACAAGTCCGGGAAGATACCGCGTTCTGTCAGAATAATGTGCGGAATTTCGCGAAAGCACAGCTTGCAACGATGCTGCCTTTGGAAGTGGAGACACAAAAAGGTGTCACTCTGGGACATCGGCATATCCCGGTCAAATCGGTTGGCAGCTATATTCCAGGCGGACGCTACCCGATGTTCGGATCTGCCCAGATGAGCATCATACCGGCCAAGGTCGCCGGGGTGAAAAACGTGTATGCTTTCACTCCGCCATCCAAAGGAATCGGATATTACGATGCAACCATCAACGCGATGAAAAATGCCGGAGCCGACAGGATCTTCATCGTCGGAGGGGTTCCCGCTTTCGCCATGATGGCATTCGGCATGGGGGTGATGGAGCCTGTGGATATTCTGTGCGGAGCGGGAAATAAATTTGTTGCAGAAGCGAAAAGGCAGCTTTTCGGAAGATGCGGCATCGACCTTCTGGCAGGACCTACTGAAATCATGGTCATCGCGGATGACGAAGCGGATCCGTCTCTTGTAGCCTGCGATCTTCTTGGACAGGCGGAACATGATCCGAACAGCGGAATCGCACTGGTCTGCATGAGCGAGGCATTCGCTGCGAAATGTGTGGAGGAGGTCGGGAAACAGCTGATGACCCTCCCGACAAGAAACGTGGCGGAAATATCCTGGAAGAACAACGGGATCGTGTACATAGCCGATACGCTGGACGAGGCAATCGAAATCAGCGACAATTATGCCCCGGAGCATCTGGAGCTTCATGTGAAAGAACAGGATTATTTCTTTGAGCGACTGACAAACTACGGATCGTTGTTTATCGGAGAAGAAACAACGGTGGCATACGGCGACAAATCGATCGGCACCAACCATATCCTGCCGACCAGCCGCGCGGCAAGATATACAGGAGGAGTCTGGGTGGGCAAGTTCATCAAAACCGTCACCTATCAGAAGATGACTCCGGAAGCCAGCCGACTTGTCGGAGAAGTCACCGCAAGACAGTGCAACATCGAGAAGATGCTGGCACATGCGATCACAGCGGAAGTCCGGGTGGAAAGGTATTCCAAAAACGAATCCTTCAAATAGATAGAGCCATTGTCAATCCCGTTTATCAGGGCAATCGCTTCCGAAAAGAAATGAAAAATGGGGACATGGGGGCGGTTTTTTTGCAATATGGGGACGGTTCTTGTGTTGCATAAATAAAATGCAACACAAGAACCGTCCCCATATTGCACTGTCACACAGGCAAGATTGAGAACCGCAAAAGTCTTTTTTCGGGGATCCTGCCTGTTTTTTATTCGCTGAATTTGCCTCTGAACCCGGATTACTGGTATAATAGTGAAATCACCGGTTCAACGGATTGACGGATTTATTTGTCGCACCGCAGCGAAGGACGTATTACACGATGCAAAACGAAATACAAAACGAAATACAAAACGAAAAAGCCATACAAAACGATTGGCAGGGATGGGCCCGAAGAGCCGCATTCTTTCTTGCAGGACAGACCGTCTCCCTGTTTGGGTCCGCGCTGGTTCAGTATTCCATAATCTGGTATATCACCCTTACAACAAAATCCGGCGTGATGATGACAATCTCAACGTTGTGCGGATTCCTGCCGCAATTGCTGATCTCTGTCTTTGCGGGCGTCTGGGCGGATCGATACCCGAGGAAATGGCTGATTATTCTGGCGGATGCGGCGATTGCCGTTTCCACCCTTGGACTAGCCATCCTTTTTTGGATGGGCTATCGCGAAATCTGGCTTCTGTTCGTTGTAGCCGGCATCCGTTCGGTTGGATCTGGAATTCAATCTCCGGCGGTCAGCGCGATGATTCCCCAGCTGGTCCCGGAAGAGAAACTGATGAAAGTGAACGGAATCAATAACAGCATCGGATCGTTCACCATGCTGCTCGCTCCGGTTGCGAGCGGGGCGCTGCTGGCGACCACCAATCTGGAAGTTACTTTTTTTATTGATGTGGTCACAGCAATGATTGCAATCGGTATTCTATTTTCGATCAAAATTAAAACTCATCAGAAAGCACTCATGGCACAGACAACCGGTTACTTTCAGGATTTAAAAGAAGGTCTGCGCTATGTGAAGCAGCATGCTCTGGTAAAAAGCATCCTCGCTTTTTATGCGGTTTTCTATTTTCTGGTGGTGCCGATCGCCCTTCTCACGCCTCTCATGGTCACACGTTCGTTTGGTCCCGAGGTCTGGAAACTGACTGCGAATGAAGTGGCCTTTTTTGCCGGATCCATGATCGGGGGGATTTTTATTTCCATCTGGGGCGGATCCAAAAATCGAATGAAAACGATTGTGGCTTCCTGCATCCTGTTTGGGGTTCTTACCGTCGCCATGGGATTTTCTTCCATTTTCTTCCTGTATCTTGCATTTATACTGATCAGTGGATTCATCGTTCCTTTTTATGACACGGCGATCACTGTTTTGCTTCAGGAGAAGGTGGATACGGATATGCAAGGACGGGTATTCAGCTTCACCACGATGGTCATCACTGCGGTGATGCCTCTCGGGATGATCCTGTTCGGACCGCTGTCGGACATCATGAAAGTGGAATATCTGCTGATTGCAACCGGAATGCTGATGGTCGTTCTTGGTGTGTTTATAAGGTATAATAAAGCAATCCGGAATTTGTGAGAGCAAAGCGGAGAGACAGGAAAGAGGAGAATCATGGCAATCGTTCATGTGATCAATGGGAGACAGAAAAAATTATTCGAGGGACATCCCTGGGTCTATCGCAATGAAATCGAAAAAATCGATGGAGATGTGACTCCCGGCGATCTGGTCGATGTAGTGGATTTCCGGGGGAAATTTGTCGGACGCGGATTTATCAATCCGATATCGTTGATCACGGTGAGGCTTCTGACCCATCGAAACGAAGAAATCACCGATTCGACAATGATCCAGCGGGTGAAAGACGCCATCGAATACCGGCGCTATTTCCATCGAGAGGACACCGATTGCGCAAGGATCCTTTTTGGAGAAGCCGATCTGCTGCCCGGTGTGATCGCCGATCAATTCGGTGAAGTAATCGTGCTGCAAACCCTTGCTCTTGGAATGCAAAAATACGAGAAGATCATCGCGGACACCCTGATCGCGGAACTATCCCCAAAAACATTAATTTTACGGAACGATGAACCAATTAGAGAAAAAGAAGGAATGACGCTTACCCGCGAAGTATATTATGGAGATGAAATTCGTAAAACACAGATTAGCGAAAATGGGATCCGGCTTCAAGTGGATGTGTTCAGCGGGCAAAAAACAGGATATTTCCTGGACCAGAAGGCGAATCACCGCCGGATCGCCCCATTTGTCAACGGGAAACGGGTACTGGACTGTTTTACGTACACCGGAGCGTTTGCGATGAATGCTGCAAAATATGGAGCGGAAGAAGTGCTTGCTGTGGATATTTCCCAGGAAGCCATCGATACTGCCAGAGAGAATGCCCGATTGAACGGATTTAGCCAAATCACGTTTGAAACAGCCAATGCGTTTGATACACTGCGTGAATTAGGGAAAGAAAAAAGAACATTCGATGTAGTCGTTCTGGATCCGCCGGCTTTCACCAAAAGCAAAGCCGCTTTGACCGGAGCAATCCGCGGATATAAAGAGATCAACCTGAGTGCAATGAAATTATTGCCGCCGAAAGGAATTCTTGCGACACACTCCTGCTCCTATCATATGCCTGAAGCGGTCTTTGTCGAGACTGTCTTGTCCGCCGCCCACGATCTCCGAAGACAAGTGCGGATCATCGATTTGTGCAAACAGGACTTTGACCACCCTCTCCTGGCGGGTTACCCGGAGTCCCATTATCTTAAAAGCCTGTGGCTGGAAATGATGGATTAAGGACAATCCGAATTCTGACCAGAATTTTCGAAAAAGCAGTTGACAAAAGGCTTTTTTTATATTAACATATGAACAAGTGCTCATATGTTAATACGATTGACCAATGAAACATGGGGACGGTTCTTTTATTTCATTTCGTAAACAATTATCTTGGCGAATTGAAATAATGCAAATCGAGTAAAGCAGAACAGATAAAACAGATAAAACAGATAGAACAGATAGAACAGATAAAACAGATAGACTAAAAAGGCTAACTATAACAAACAAATAAAGGAATGAAGGAGAAGAAAAGAGATGAATATGGAATTGGATCATGATATTTCCGTCGACGAAAAAAAAGACATCTGCAATTGTACCATTATTGATGACAAGAAAGACATCTGCAGCTGCACGATTATGCACGAAGATGCGATCAACAAAGCGCGTTCGGGAATGCCGAAGGATGAACATCTCTATGATCTGGCGGAAGTCTTTAAAGTATTCGGTGATTTAACGCGGATTCGAATTTTGTGCGCCCTCATTGAAACGGAATTGTGTGTGTGTGACATTTCTTCGCTGCTTGAAATGACACAGTCCTCTATTTCTCATCAATTGCGCGTATTGAAACAGGCAAAGCTAGTGAAGTACCGCAAAGAAGGGAAAGTGGTCTACTATTCTCTGGAGGACGAGCACGTACAGCATATTTTCGCCCAGGCACTCATCCATGTCAAAGAATAAAATGGAACAGTTAAAACACAAACAAAACTGCTTGATTGCAAAACAGTAAATCTAGATGGAATGAAGGACAGGAAGATGACTGAAAAAAGAATGACAATGAATAAAACAAAAGAAGACGATATAAAAAATAGGGCGAGTGATCGCCAAAACAAGCCGCAGCAGCTGGTATTCGACATGGAAGGACTAAAATGCGCCAACTGTGCCAATAAAATCGAAACAACAATCAGCGGGCTTGCAGGTGTGCATTCTGCAACTGTTTCTTTTGCGACACAAAAAATGAAGATCGAAATCGACAGCAAAGCAGATGCGGATTCTATTACGGAAAAGGCAACAAAAATCGCAGGAGAAATCGAAAAAGGAATCCACGTCAGGGAGGTCCGATCATCTGACAAAATAAATAAAAACGCCAATGATAAAGCCGGTGAAAAATTCATTGAAAAGACAAGCAGCAATATAAAAAGACAAAAGGCAAAAGACGCCGAAACGGACAGCAAAACGATGGATATTATCCGGTTCATCGGTGGACTGGCTCTCCTGATCACCGCTCTCCTATGGCAGGGCACCGAATGGATGCGAATTTCATTCTATATCATAAGCTATCTTCTGATCGGCGGGGATGTCCTTTTCGGTGCAATAAGGAATTTGTTCCATGGACAGGTGTTCGACGAGAAATTCCTGATGAGCGTAGCAACCATCGGGGCGTTTTCGATCAAAGAATTTCCAGAAGCGGTATCAGTGATGCTTTTCTATCAGATCGGAGAATTTGTCCAGGGAAGCGCGGTGAAAAAATCCAGAAAATCCATCGCCAATCTGATTGGGATACGCCCGGATTATGCCAGCATCAAAGTCCAAGGCGAGCTGGTGAAAGTCAACCCGGAGGAAGTCCACACAGGCGATTCCATCTGGGTCCGGCCTGGCGAACGGGTTCCGATTGACGGACACGTCCTTTGCGGAGAGGCGAGCATGGATCTTTCCGCGCTGACAGGGGAATCCCTTCCGAGAAATGTGGAACCGGGGGATATTGTCCTGTCTGGATCCATCAATCTGAGTGGTGTGCTGGAAATCCAGACCGATAAGGAATTCGGGGAATCCACCGTCTCCAAGATATTGGAAATTGTAGAAAATGCAAACAGTAAAAAGGCGCCGATCGAAAACTTCATCACAAAATTTTCGAAAATCTACACGCCGATTGTGGTTGGAACCGCTTTGCTGCTGGCGGTTATTCCACCGCTTGTGATTCCAGGAGCATTGTTTGCGGATTGGCTCTACCGCGCCTTGTTGTTTTTAGTGGTGTCATGCCCCTGCGCTCTTGTGATTTCCATCCCGCTGGGCCTTTTCGGTGGAATCGGCGGTGCATCGAAAAACGGAATCCTGGTCAAAGGCGGAAATTATTTGGAAGCGCTGGATAATGTGGACACCGTTGTATTTGATAAAACGGGCACTTTGACAAAAGGCGTTTTTGCTGTGACAAAAATTGTCAGCGCAAGCCGTGAAAATGGGAAAGAGACCATTCTGAAATACGCTGCGCTGGCTGAAGTCCATTCCAATCATCCGATCGCTCACTCCATCCGACAAGCTTATGAAAAAATGACCGGCAGTAAAATGGATTGCGAAATCAATACTAAAAACACCGGGACAATCGGCATTCGCAACGAGGGAGAGATCCGTGCGCAAAGGGAATACGAGATCACATGCAAAACCAGCCGCGGAATAGAAGACAAAGTGGATACCTACGAAGAGGTCTCCGGACTCGGAGTTCGCATGGTCACACAAAACATGGAGATTTTAGTGGGAAATACAAAATGGATGGAAACAAAAGAAATCCAGCTGCCCGAAGAAATTCTCTCGGAAATGGGAACCCTGATCCATGTTGTCCGGGACAAGACCTATCTGGGCTATCTGCTTATTTCGGACGAGGTGAAAGAGGATTCGAAAACAGCCATTGAAGGCTTGAAAAAACTGGGAATCGAACGGATTGTCATGCTGACCGGCGATCGGAAAAGCGTCGGAGAATCCATTGCGAAATCCCTTTCGATCGATGAAGTCTATACCGATCTTTTACCGGTTCAAAAAGTGGAACAACTGGAAAAAATCGAATCGGAAAAAAAGACAAAAGGAGCGCTGCTTTTTGTCGGGGACGGGATCAATGATGCGCCGGTGCTTGCAAGGTCGGATGTGGGATTCGCCATGGGCGGGGTCGGATCGGATGCGGCGATCGAAGCCGCTGATGTGATTATCATGACCGATGAGCCGTCCAAAGTGGTACATGCGATTCAAATAGCAAAAAGAACAAAGCGGATCGTATGGCAGAACATCCTGCTGGCGTTGACAGTAAAAGGCGCTGTGCTGCTTCTTGGCGCGTTCGGGATTGCAACCATGTGGGAAGCGGTTTTCGCGGATGTCGGAGTCACCGTGGTTGCTGTTTTAAATTCAACGAGAGCGATGAAGTGACCCGTCACCGGGCGTAGAGACATCGAAAACAAGTTTTGCCGGGGCTTTTACTGTAAATTCTTCCATGATGATCGCAGAAGAAAACAAGGTGGCTTTCAGTGCGAACCGAAGATCGGTGCGAAGGGTTGATTTTTGGGAACCATACTCTCTTTGCAGAGAAAAAAGCAATTTTTGAAGGTGAATGGAATTGGTATTATCCGTAAGAAAAAAATCTTCTGCGTTTTGTGCTTCGATATGGTTCGCTTCTTCGGCTAAAAGCTGTCCGTAAAGCTTCCGGGAATATGGAAGCAAGGTGAGAAGAACCAGGTGCAGTTTGAGCTCATAAAACAAATGCCGGGGTATGGAACGATTTTTGTATGGCTCTTTCGCGTGGTAGGAACAGAAAGAATCGGTCAGGTAGTGGCACAGGATCCCCAGGCTGATCATCCGCTCTCCGGAGGTCAGCTGCGGATCCTGTGCTCTTTTTATATGAAATCGGCATGGCTTGGCAGAGCCTTCGACAGTATGTTCCAGTTTTGACAATTCGCTGGATAAATCGGGAAGCATGTTCCCGACTTGGAATAAGATTTTATCGATTGGAGAAAACGGGATATATTTCGAAATGATGAAGCGATAGACAAAGCCTCCGATTCGGTAGTGGGATCCAACTAGCATTTTTTACTGTAACCTCCTGTGACAAATTATGTATAATCTATTTTTAGTATAATCTGGTTTTGTGTTGGGAAGATGATGTTTTCATTATGTTCTTGTAAAAGATTACCATGTTGACTATTTTAAGAACAAACCGTGAAAGAAAAAGCACATTGTGTCGGAATTCGGTTATAATATCAAATATAACAATGAAATGTTCATATATAGCAACGAAATGCTCATAGAAGAAGGATGGAACACAAAAATGGAAAATCAGGAAACCCCGCAGGACATAACCCCGGTGAAAGAAAATTTTCAAAAGCTCGATCCCAGGATCATCACCTCATGGAAAATCTCCCGATGGATCCGTTTTGGATTTCTCGCGATTCTTTTCGGTGTGCCGACCGTTATTCTGTCCCTGCAGGAATTTTTTAGTGTCATCGCCATTCCTGTACTGGTCTTTGACGGACTGGCCGCGGCGTACCTGATTCTCACTCCTTTTCTCTATCCCGCGATTGAATATCGTCAATGGGGGTATATCATCACCGATGATCGTGTCGAAATCCGGCATGGAATCTTTTTTATCCAGACAACCATTCTTCCCATCATCCGGGTGCAGCATGTGACAATTTCTCAAGGCCCGATCAACCGGAAACTTGGGGTTTCAACCATTGAAATCAATACCGCGAGCGGTGTTTTTAAAATCGAGGGATTGTCGGATTCCAACGCAAAATCCATTGCGGATTCCTTGAAATCCAAACTGATGATCCGAATAAAAAAACAAGAAGAAAAGGATTAGGGAGCTCAATATGGAGAACAATCAACGACCAGACACCGGCAACAGGTCTCCAGATCAAGAAACTCTTCGGCCGAATGAGCTGGAATTCGCACACAAAAGAGGAAACATCCTGATTCTGTTCGAGAAGCTTACACAGCTGCCTCTTCTGATCGGCACAATTCTTTTTTCCATCTATGCCGGTACGAAGATGGATTTCCAGCTTGTATCCGCTGCGGCTTTCATTGCGATCAGCCCGCTGCTTCAACTGGTGAAATTTGCGTTTACCTACTATACCATCTCGGAGGGGCAGCTGATTGTCGAATCGGGGATCTGGAACAAGAAGCGGGTGGAAATTCCACTCAGAAGCATTACAACGGTGGACTTGACACAAAACATCCTCTATCAGATTTTCAAAACCTATAAAATCAAAGTAGACAACGGCAGCCAGTCAAAAAACACCGTCAATGCCGCTGAAGTTCAGTTCGCACTGAAAGCGGACCTGGCATTCCAATTCAAACAACTGGTAGAAAGCGATTCTTCTCCAAAAGAAGAAAGCGATTCTTTCCCAAAAAAAGAAATCGAATCCGACGGACAGGGTTTCACGGGAATTTCCGGGGATCCTGGCGCAAAAAGGACAGAAGGGACAACTGCGGAGAATCTCCAAGGAGAATCAAGTCCGGGAATCATGGAAAAGGTAAACACCAATCAATATACAAAGGGAAGCTCCGCGTCAAGGCTTGCAGGGCCGATGGAACCGCTTCCGACGATTGTCTCCAGTCCGCTTGATTTTTTACAGCTGGGACTGCTGGAATCCAAACTGGTCTATATTTTAAGCCTTATTCCGGTCCTTTCCGCAGCAGCCTATTTCATCGGCTCACTCGGGTTCGCTCCGGGAGAGGAAGAGATTGCAACAGTCATGGAGAACCTGTTTTCCGTGGTCCCGATCGGGCTCGCGCTTTTTCTTGGGATTGTGATTTTATTCGTCTGCGGGCTTGTTTTTTCGATCTTCCGAGCCATCATGACCTTTTTTGGGTTTCAGATCTCAGCAGACTCAGCGAAAATCTATATTGAATACGGTCTTCTTACCAAGAGGAAATACACCCTCCAAAAAGAAAAAATCTCCGGAATCGTTCTTCGGCAGAATCTTCTGATGCGCCTGTTCCATCAGTATCAGGTGGAGGTGCTTGTGATCGGCTATGGCGACAAGTCCGATGAAGAAGTGAAGCAGCAGCCGATTCTATTCCCGATCGCCTCAAAGAAGAAGATCGAAGAAATCGTGGAGAAAATCATACCGGAATTTTCAGGCGGTTATTATACCGGCGAAGAGACCGGAAAGCCCACAAGCCCAAGAGCATTCCGCTATTTTTTCTACCAGTCCGGTTTTGTTTTTTCGACGATTGTACTGATTGGATGTGTGGTTTTTACATTCCTGTCTGCTTCTTTCCCGATTTATATTGGACTTGCGGGTACGGCCGGAACATGGATGAAGGGCTTTATCCACTTCGCACCGCTGGCCACGGGCATTCTGCTTGAAGCGCTCACCATCGGAAGCATTCTCCTGCAGTTTCCCAACACCATAAGTGGCCCGGACAGTAAACTCGGCACCCTCCATCCCCGAAGCTACCCACGGTCGGTAACGTGCACCC
>CAZJXH010000072.1:0-15099 GCA_964549475.1 uncultured Oscillospiraceae bacterium | reverse complement strand
CACACCCTATAAACCTGTTTACAGGCTAAAGGATTTGCAATAAAATAGTAGTAAGAAATGTTTATAAAACATGGAACAATAATATGGATGCTATCTTGATTTGTATTGATAGTACAATTTGTAATACAACGCATCGTAACCGACTTCTTTTGTCTGAAAGATAGGAATAAAATGATTTTAAATATTTCATTGATTTAAAAATCAAACAGCAACTCGAAAAAACCATGTAACTGATGATGAATTCATCCGTAATAAACAAAAAAAGAGAAGAGAAGAGAAGCAAGGACAATGTCATGGAATGATCGCTTTAAATGGAGGGAATGAAATGATATCCAGAAAAGCAAAAGAAATGACTTCTTCTAAAGAAAATCTGGATACGAACCAGGATCTTTCCTATTCGATTCTTAGCGGCGGCAATCGGATCAGCCCAACATTTGAAGCGCTTAAAATTTCATTTGTTTATACATTATTGGGCGTTCTCTGGATATTGCTATCGGATAAATTATTGTTGATTGCTGTTTCTGACGATGGACTGAGAGACCAGTTCCAGTTATACAAAGGGTGGTTTTATGTTGCAGCGACTGCAGTGATATTTTATTTTATCATCAATAGGAAAATAAATATCATTAAAAATTCCACGGACCGAATTGTTGAATCGTATAATGAATTAACGCTTAACCAAAAAAAACTTCATGAGCTCGCCTATTATGACCCTCTTACCAGGCTTCCGAACCGGACAATGTTTGAGGAAGAATCAAAGAAGAGAATGCTGGAAGCGGAACAGAATAATAAAAATTTAACATTTCTTTTTGTGGATGCCGATCATTTTAAAAATATTAATGATGTATTTGGCAATATCGCAGGAGACAAACTTCTGATTGATCTGGCGAAAATGCTTTCCTCCTTCATAGAGAAACAGGATTATCTGGCAAGAATGGGCGGAGATGAATTTGGATTGATTTTTAATGACATCGATGGCCTTTCTTCTGTTTTAGTAAAAACACAATCCATGATTGACTCTATAAACAGAATCTGGTCTTACGACGGGATTGAATTCCATGTGACCATCAGCGTTGGAATAGCAAATTATCCAGAACACGGAAGAACATACGACACATTGATGAAATGCGCTGACATTGCGCTTTATTACGCGAAAGAAAACGGCCGCAGCCAATATGCGTTCTATACAGATACAATGATTGAAAAAACGCTGCAGCATATACAGCTCTCAAGCATACTCAACGCCGCGTTATCGAACGAATCTTTTATGCTCTATTATCAACCGCTGGTTGATGTGGAGACTGGAAGTATTATCGGGGTGGAAGCGCTGATCCGGCTTTATGACAAGGATGGGAAATTCATCCCTCCGATGGACTTCATTCCGTTTGCCGAGAAGAGCGAATTCATCCATCGGATCAATGAGTGGGTGATCCGGTCTGTTTGCATACAAAAGAAGCTCTGGAATGATTCGGGAATCATAATCAATAAGATAATGGTCAATCTGTCCGGCAAGTCCGTTTCACAACCTGGAATATTCCATGATATTAAGAAAATCATGAACGAATTTAATATTCTGCCTCATGAAATAGAATTCGAGATAACGGAAACTGCGGCCATTGACAACCTGGAGAAAACCATTGAATTAATCAGCCATTTAAAAGAATCTGGTATCTCGATTTCCCTTGACGATTTCGGAATCGGATACTCTTCTTTAACCTATTTACAAAAATTGCCAATTGATGTATTAAAAATCGACCGAAAATTCATTATGAATGTTCAATGCGAAAATGAAGAGGAATTTATATTTAAAACAGTAGTTGATTTGGCTCATAGTCTGGGGTTGAAAGTTGTTGCAGAAGGGATCGAAACAAAAGAACAGCTTGCATTTATCAAAAAACATCATTGTGACATCGCTCAGGGATTTTATCTATACAAACCGCTTCCGTCTGGCCAGGTGACAGAACTGCTTAAAATCAGAAACAAATAATCTTTCGGGGTCTGTTTATTGAATGATTCGTGTAATAATTTATTCATAATTATAAACAAATATTATGATATAATAAATTTGATCAATCAATCCTTCGACAGATGTGTATCCACAAGATTCACGGATACAAAGGAAAGGTAGAAAGACAATGCGGATTTATGATATTTTAAATGATAAACGCTTTGCAAAAGAGCTTTCAAAAGAGCAAATCAGCTATTTCATTTCAGGTGTCACGGATGGATCTATTCCTGATTATCAGACATCGGCGCTTCTAATGGCAATCTGTATCAACGGAATGACTGTTCAGGAATCCTGCGATCTTACCATGGCAATGGCACATTCATGGGAGATTGCCGATCTGTCCGGGATCAAAGGCGTGATTGTCGATAAACACAGTTCTGGCGGTGTCGGCGACAAATGCACATTGATCGTCGGCCCTATTGTCAGCTCGGCCGGGATACCCTTCGCAAAATTGTCTGGAAGAGGACTCGGGCATACCGGGGGAACAATCGACAAGCTTGAATCCATCAAAGGATTTCAAACACAATTCTCCTTGGATAAATTTATTGAGAAAGTCAATGAAACAGGAATTGTAATTGCAGGACAGACTGGTGAAATCGCTCCGGCGGACAAGAAATTATACGCACTCCGTGATGTCACAGCAACCGTCGAATCGATTCCGCTTATCGCGGCAAGTATTATGAGCAAGAAGATTGCGTCGGGTGCGAACAGCATTTTGCTGGATATCAAATGCGGCAACGGCGCCTTTATGGAGGATATGGACAAGGCCCTCGAGCTGGCTCGTCTCATGGTAGGCATTGGCAAATTGGCCGGAAAGAAAATGAAAGCATTCATCACCAATATGGACCAGCCTTTGGGAAATTGCATCGGAAATGGACTGGAAGTGACCGAAGCATATGAAGCATTGTGCGGGAAAGGTCCAAAGGATCTGATGGAGATCTGCATTGCCCTGTCCGCGGGAATGATGGAACTCGCAGGGCTTGGTTCCTATGAGAAATGCAAGAAAATCGCATGGAAAAGCATTGAGAATAAAAACGCATTGAGACAATTCGGCCGAATGATTACATCGCAAGGTGGCCTCTTAACAGAAAATGACGCACCGGTTCTGAACGGAAATGCGGCTTTCAAAGAAGATGTTTTTTCGGAAAAGAAGGGGATTGTCGAGAGTATTTCAACGAAACAGATGGGAATTGCCTCTTTAATGCTGGGCGCAGGAAGAGAAAAGAAAGAGGACCGAATCGATCCTGCAGCCGGTATGATCATTTTTAAAAAGATCGGCGATCCAATAGCGGTCGGCGAAAAAATCGCAACCCTCTATACGAATCTAAAAAACAAGCTTCCAGAAGTGAACCAATTGGTCAAATCCTCTTATGAGATCGGTTCAGGGATCCCCAAAGAGGAAAAATATGTATTGGAAATCATCGACTGAAAAGGATAAAATCAGATGATTCCTCACACCTCTGTCCAATAAGAATCAATATCTGAGAATCAATTGTAATAAATAAATTTTGAAGGATGGGCATCATGATCATAATCGGAATCGACCCGGGATATGCCATCACTGGATTCGGGGTCATCGAATATACGGGGAACAAGTTTTCTGTTTTGCACTATGGGGTGATTTCCACCAAATCGACCATGCCATTTGAAAAAAGATTATTGGCGATATCCGATGGGATCGAATGTCTGTTTCAACAATATAAACCGGATTCCATGGCAATCGAAGAATTGTTTTTCTCCAGAAACACCACGACCGCTATCGGAACCGCCCAAGCGCGGGGGGTTGCGATTCTGTGCGGAGCGAAAGCCTCGGTCAATGTTTATGAATACACACCGCTTCAAGTGAAACTGGCGGTATCCGGATATGGTAGAGCAGACAAGAACCAGGTTCAGCAAATGGTTAAAATATTATTAAATCTGAAGGAAATCGTGAAACCGGATGATGCGGCAGATGCTCTTGCTGTTGCTATTTGCCATGCGCATACCGGAATCCGGTCATCTTATCTGGCACGGGGAGGATATCAATAATGTATGCATATCTTTGTGGATCAATCGCTTACAAACAAACGGATTACTTTGTTTTAGATGTGCAGGGAGTCGGATATAAAATATTCTGTGCTCCGGTGCTTCTTGCAAGAATTCCACCGCAGGGGGACAAGGCGAAGGTGTTTACCCATATGATCGTCCGGGAGGACTTGATCGCGCTTTATGGATTTCCAACCCAGGAAGAACTGTCTATGTTTGAAATGCTGCTTTCGGTGAGCGGAATCGGCCCGAAAGTCGCAGGAACCATTGCCGCAACCATCGATCCGACCCATTTTGCAATGGCGGTTCTGACATCGGATATCGCACTGATTTCAAGTGTCAAAGGGGTCGGGAAAAAAGGAGCAGAACGAGTGATTCTTGAATTGAAAGACAAGTTGAAGGG
Source organism: uncultured Oscillospiraceae bacterium (assembly GCA_964549475.1). Lineage (GTDB taxonomy): Bacteria > Bacillota > Clostridia > Saccharofermentanales > UBA5734 > JBBQKF01. Next base: position 10,663 of record CAZJXH010000072.1, on the reverse strand, counting down.
GGTTGTTTTTCAAAATGAAGAGAAAACCGGTGCCGCTCCATTGAAAGGCATGCCGGCGACCGGAACGAAATATTCGGAGGCTTGCAGCGCCCTGGTCGTACTGGGATATTCCGTTTTTGAGTCGAACCAGACTGTAGCAAAAGTTTTCCGGGATGAATTGGCGATTGAAGAAATCATCAAGCTTGCATTGAAAGAATTGATTCGATAAATCGACGACTGACATTCTGAATGGATATGAATTAAAAAAGACCTTATTAATAAAAGCAAGGAACAATTGAATGCCGGATTTATTATTAAGGAATAATTTTATAATTAATAAGGGAGTAAGAAGGATAAATCAATATGGAGTTTGAAGATTTGGATCAAGAGGAACGCTTCCTGGACCGGAAGCTGATTGAAAAGGACGGAGACGAAGCAACGCTGCGCCCGACACGCTGGGAAGATTACTTCGGACAAAAAAAAGCAAAAGACAATCTGAGTGTTTATATTGAAGCGGCAAGACAAAGGGCGGACGTGTTGGATCATGTGCTTCTTTACGGTCCTCCGGGACTTGGGAAAACAACCCTTGCAGGAATCATTGCCAATGAACTGGGAGTGGGGTTCAAAATCACCACAGGACCCGCGATCGAAAAACCGGGCGATCTGGCAGCGATTCTGACGAATCTTGCAGACAAGGACGTTTTATTCATTGATGAAATCCATCGTCTCAACCGCAGTGTCGAGGAGATTCTCTATCCCGCAATGGAGGATTTCGCATTGGATATCATGATCGGGAAAGGCCCTTCGGCACGGTCTATCCGACTGGATTTGCCGAAATTCACCCTGATTGGAGCGACGACACGGGCGGGGCTTCTCACAGGCCCACTGAGGGACCGGTTTGGCGTGATCAACCGACTGGAGCTGTATGAGCCGGAAGAGTTAAAACAGATTCTGATCCGCGATGCCAGTATCCTGCATATAGGGATTGATCCGGAAGGACTGGATGTCATATCGAGAAGAGCAAGAGGAACCCCCAGAATCGCCATCCGGATTTTAAAACGGCTGAGGGATTTCGCCCAGGTAAAAGGTAGCGGAGTCATCAACGGAGAGCTTGCCGACTATGCGCTGAAAGCGCTGGATATTGACGAGAGGGGACTGGATACGATCGACAGGCGTCTGATGAAAAACATGATTGACCTTTTCTCAGGAGGCCCGGTTGGCCTTGATACCCTTGCAGCCTGTACAGGGGAGGATTCCGTTACCATCGAGGATGTATACGAACCCTATCTGATGCAGATCGGATTTTTAGCAAAAACACCGAGAGGACGGGTTCTCACAAAACTGGGATGGGAACATCTTGGCAAGATTCCACCGATGCAATATGAAAAAAAGTTAAAAGGGCTGGGACAGAAATTGAATCTGCCATCCGCATCACAGATTGAATTCGATGAGGTGAAAGGAGAGACTCCATGAAATTATTACTTCATACTTGCTGTGCACCCTGTCTGGAATATCCTTATCAATCCCTGCTTAAAGATAAAATTGATTTCACAGGGTATTTTTACAATCCCAATATCCAACCGGTTTGGGAATACAAGAGAAGAAAGCAGACATTGCAGGAATTCGCAAAAAGCCAGTCCATTCCGATTCAATATTCTGATCCTTCAGAGGACTTGATCCAGTTGAATACCTTGTCCTTTGAGAACAAATGGAATGCATTTCCGCCGGAAGAGCGCTGCAGGAACTGTTACCGCATCCGGCTGGATCGTACGGCAAGATTCGCTGCTGAGAATGGATTTGAAGCTTTTTCATCCACTCTTTTAGGCAGCATTTATCAAAATCATGAATTGCTTTGTGAAACCGCAAAAGAAGTGGCAAAAAAGCATGAAATCGATTTTTACAACCGTGATTTTCGAGAAGGGTTCCGTATTGGACAGAATCTGGCAAAGGAACAAGGGCTTTATCGCCAGAAATTCTGCGGATGTATTTGTTCTTTGAATCAATCCGCACTCAAAAGCAAAATCATGGCGTCGATGCCGCGTGATGAGGACAATAACGAAGCTACGTGATTTCTTTCACTTTTTCGGGCAGCAAGGTTTTTACGGTGATGCTGCTGTAATCCCGGTACAAAACATGACCGGGCGTTGACCCTTTTGGTTTCCAGACATTTTTAGCAGGACAATAATCAATCACCGCTTTGACATTGATACTGGCATCGCTGCTCTTGCTGTACCATGCTGCAAGCATCGCGGCTTCTTCGACGGTTGTATCTGGAGGGACTTCCTTGTTCGTTTTAATTATGACATGCGTTCCCGGCGCTTTCTGGACGTGAAACCAAAGGTCCTCTTTCCGGGAAATCTTCGTAGTAAGCTGGTCGTTTTGAAGATTGTTTCTTCCGACAAGGATTTCATATCCATCGGAAGAACGAAACCTTCTTGGCGGTATGGGAAGGGACTTCTTGCTTGTCGCTTTCTTTTTAGAATGAGAGATAGAAGACAATCTTTTCTTTTGTGCTTTCTGCGTATTCTGATCGAAGTGGGAATCCCAGTTAGCCAATTCTTCTTTTATCGCATCAATATCGGTATTGGAGTCCACATTGGACAGGGAAATTTGAACGCTGAGAAAATAGTCCAATTGACTCTTTTCTTCTTCCAGCAGTCTAGATACCGATTCAAATTTCGACTTTAACTTGTTATACCGTTTATAGTATTTCTGGGCATTTTGAGAGCCGGACAGGGTTGATTGAAGAGGAATGACAAGCGAAGGCGAATCTTCTTCGTAATAATCGACAGTCGAAAGCTCTTTTTGTCCCGGACGGATCAAATGAAGACTGGAAAGAATCAGATCTCCATACTTTTTATTTTGGTCCATGCTTCGGCACTCTTCAAGGTCGTTGTTGTGTATGATGACCTTCCGGGCTATCAAGGCCTGTTTCTGGCTCACCAGCTTTACAAGATAGGCTTTTTTCTGTGAAAGATAGTTGTTTTTTGCTTTTCTGGCATAATATTCATCCATCGCCGATGAAATAGAGGGAAATTCTTTTTTATATGGGAATATATGAAGAGAAAAAGCATGAAAATCACAAGGAGAATAGGAGTCAATAGACTGATAAAACAAGGCGGGGGAATATTGTGCCGAAAGCAGTGCGCCTATATAATAAATCAAGGTTGACCGCAGGCTGGCATATTGATCCTCTCTTAAGGCAATCCAATGCTCCTTCGGATCGAGATGGCTTTGAAAACAGATCTCCTGGACAAAAAGCGGGGAGATGCCAACCATATGATCAAGCAGATACTGATCCAGAAGCGGGGATTCATTCAGGGACAATGCAAGCTCGTTCGCTGTCGGAAAAAAACAACCGAAGTGGATTTTCTCCAATACCTCTTCCGGCCTGTTTTTGTTCTGAGAAAGAGGCGGCGTGTACATCCTTGTCGGAAGAACTTCCCGGACTCTGCTGGTTTTTTCGTCGATGTGGAGGGCCGCATCAATGATTCGTCCGTTCTCATTAAGCAGAATGATGTTGCTATAGCGTCCCATGATTTCAACGACCAGGATTTTTATATCCTTATCGCCGATTTCATTCATGGTTTGAATTTGAATGTTGAAAATTCGTTCATAGCCAGGAGTGTCAATGGATAATATCCTTCCGCCGGACAGGTATTTGCGCAAAATCGTACAGAAGCGCAATGGGACCATTGGATTGTCCACTATTTCATTCGTAAGATGAATTCTTGCCGTAGAAGGGTTCGCTGACACAATCAGCTGGATATTCTGATTCGCGTTTCTCAATCGAAGATAAATATCATAGGCATCAGGCTGATAAATCTTATCGATTCTGGCTCCGGTCAATTCCTTATTCAATTCAAAAGAGAGCATTTTTGCGGTGATTCCATCGAGTGGCATAAACCTGTTTACCTCGTCAGGGAAAGTTATTCTTGAGGATATTATGGATTAAAGGTATAATACAGAAAGAGCGGAAATCGAATCATCATGGATGAGCATTCAACAGGATGTCATGATATCGTTAGGAGATAAAATGGGACGAAAAGCAAAGAAAAAAACAAACACAGTATCCAATACAATTACGAATCTTTTCACGATTCTATCCTTCAGCTATCTCGGGAAAATAATCCTATACGCATTTCTGGCAGTCATCGTTATTGTGATAACAGCCAGTGCGGTAGGGAATGACTTTGACCGGTTCTTCATGTTCCTCGGGATTGAAGTCCTGGCTGTCACACTCATCGGATGGATTGTCTACCTTGTATTCCGAAAGAATTAATGCATTTTCGGATTACCACATTGGAAAATGAAAAAATCAATCTCCGATTTTCGTTTTATGAATCAAGGCGCGGATTTTCGCTGTCGGATCCATCAGCTGGGAGAGGGACGCGTCATGGTTGATGGCATCAATGATCAGTGCGATGAATTTTGACATATCGACATCGACAAACCAAGGTGCGTTCAGGACTTCAGGTGTCCGATAGACCAGATTGGTTGCGAATACCTTTGAAATATAGCCTTCTTCGAATGCTTTTTGGAAAAGGGCAATCCCCTCGGTGAACAACCCGAATGTAACTGCGCAAAAAACCCGGTTTGCCTTGCGTCCTTTTAGTTCGCGGGCAATATCCAGCATGGATTCACCAGAAGAAATCATATCATCGACAATAAGAATATCCAGTCCTTCGACATTGTCTCCCAGAAATTCATGGGCGATGATAGGGTTTCTTCCATTGATCACTCTTGCGTAATCTCTTCTTTTATAAAATGTTCCAAGAGGAGCGCCCAGCATGGAGGCCATATACATTGCCCGGGAAATTCCACCTTCGTCTGGGCTTACGACCATCAGATTGCCATTTTCAACATTAAGATCTGGAATGGTGCGAAGCATGGCTTTGATAATCTGGTAAGCAGCGGGAACATTTTCGAAACCTCCGACCGGTATGGCATTCGCAACACGGTCATCATGGGCGTCGAACGTGATAATGTTCGCTACCCCCAGTCCATACAGCTCTTCCAGCATATAGGCGCAGTCAAGGGATTCTCTGGAATTGCGCTTGTGCTGGCGGCTTTCATATAAAAACGGCATGATGACATTGACACGTCTTGCTTTGCCGCTGATGGCAAGAATCACTCGTTTCAAATCCTGATAATGATCATCCGGACTCATGCAATTCAATTTTCCAAACATTTTATAGGTACAGGAATGATTCATGACATCGGCAAGGATGAAAATATCATGTCCGCGAACAGTCTGGGAAATCACCGCTTTTCCTTCTCCGGACGAAAACCTCAGGTTGTCTACACCGATGCAATAATCTGTTCGAAAAAATCCGGGAGTAGTCTTGGCGTTTTGGGGTTTCGATGTTGAATATTCCATTCGCCGCTGATGCAGGTACCAGTTGACTTTCTCTGAGAGATTAAGGCTTCCTCTCAATGGAATAATGCCACAAGGACCGACGGGTTCCATGGAGTTCTCGCCATATTGATCATAAATCGAGTAATTGGAATCTCCAGAAATGGTTTTGCTTGTCATTGTATACCCTCCAAAAGAAATTATGGTATTATTATATATGATTTTAGTTAAATAGTGAAGTTGAATGGAGCAAAAATGCAAATTGATTTTAAAAAAACAGAGTTTTTAAGCGTTGCAGCGCAAATTTCCCAATGCCCTTACCAGATTTATCCGGAGATTGTTCTGGCAGGCCGGTCCAATGTCGGAAAATCGTCCTTCATCAATGCACTGGGACAAAACCGGACGCTTGCCAAAACAAGTTCCACGCCGGGAAAAACAAACCTAGTCATTTATTTTTAACCGATAAATCCATCCTTTTTGCCGATCTGCCGGGCTACGGATATGCCAAAGCCCCCAAGGACAAGCGTATCCTCTATTCCAGTCTTGTTGACAATTATTTTACTTCAGGAAGAAGCATTGCGTTTGTGATCCATTTTATGGATATCCGGCACGCACCATCCAAAGAAGACCTGCAAATGAAGGAATGGATGGAAGAGAACAAGGTGAAATATTTTGTCGTACTGGCAAAAGCCGATAAGCTCAGCCGTAATGAAATTCAGAAACGGACCGAAGCGTTTAAAACCGAAATCGCCCTTTCCCCTGAGATTCCGATCATTGCCATCTCATCCGAAAATAAGATGGGGATGGACGAAGTAAAGCGAACAATACAGACATGGATCAACAGTCATTGATTTTATATTAGAAAATATTTTTTATTGTTATTTGTTGTAAATTGATGTTATTTGAATGAAAATCAGGACTGTCTATTCCAAAGACCATTTGGCAAAATGAAGCATGGAGGAACAATGTCATGCTTCAATGGCCCGAAAAACACGAATGGATGTTCAAATACCTGGCTAGAGCCGTGGACGCATGGGTTGATTGTTATTTTCTGTTTCAATCCCTGTTCTGCGTACTGCTGATTGTTTGGATGCACCAAGCCGGGAATTTTTCCGGATTGCTGCAGATAATGGCGATATCTGTTCCCTTTCTGCTGATTGGCATTGTTTTTTTCTTCATCGCCCGATTTTATATCTGCATGATATCAAGCAAAAACCAGGATGCGGTTTTCCCGGGAGAATTTCTTTTTTCATTAATTCTGTCTTCTGCCATTCTTTTTATCGTAATGATCCGAACCGTTTTTATTGCCATTGTCCCGTCTAACGAAGCAAAAGAACTGTATGGCAGAGAAGAGACGGTCGAAGGTATTGTAATATCGTTTGTATTAGAAAACAGTGATAACATTATATATGACAATGATTTGTTAACCGGGCAGGAGACAAGAAAAGACGAAAGCGCAATACAGGAGAAGGAAAACCAACAAGATACCCCAGCCCGGCAAAGCAACCCCGTAAAACAAAAAAAATTAATTCTGATCAAAACAAAGTACGGGCTTATTACGCTCTATTGCCTGGCGGACGACTTTCAATACGGCGACACGATCCGTGCGAACATCCGGTTTCTGCAGCCATCGCCACAGAGAAATCCAGGAGGATTTGATGAAAGCGCCTATTATTATTCGAATGGCGTCTATTTAAAAGGATCGCTGATCAACGGAGCAGAGCCGGCTGTGACTAGGAATGCACCCTTTTCCATCAGTGGAATCGCTTATTTTACAAGAGCAAAGATCATGAGAATTTTCATCCGGAATATTCCGCCGAAAGAAGCAGGACTCATGACAGGGTTATTCATAGGAGACCGGTCCGGAATGAGCAAAGACGATATCCTTTGCTATCAAAAAGCCGGCTTGTCGCATATAACAGCAGTTTCCGGATCAGCAGTCACATTTCTTCTGATTCCGCTTCAAGCACTTTTTAAAAATATGAAAATCAAAAAAAGAAAAAAATCGTTGTTGATTTTTCTTGTCTTATTTTTCTTTGGATTCATTACCGGATGGACTCCTTCTATTTCGAGAGCCTTGATCATGGTTTCTATTCTGATGATGGCAAAAGTGTTCCATAAAAAAATCAAAATAATCCAGGCATTATGGATCACTGTGACAATCGTGCTTCTCGCTGCGCCGACATTCGCACTCAATGCGGGGTTCTGGCTTTCAACCATTGCAACAGCCGGAATTGTCAAGCTGTCCATATCCCTTGAAACAATTCTCACTCGCCGTAATTTAGCATCGGAAGTTCTGGCAAAAACGGTTTCAACCAGCCTTGCAGCGAGTGTTTCTGTCCTGCCGCTCGCCATATGGATATCAAAGGAAATATCTTTCTCCTCGATTCTATCCAGCGTTTTGGTGCTTCCTCTGGTGGAATTCACAACAATTCTAGGGAGCATTGAGGCATTGACCGGAATGATTTGCGAGAACTGCTTTTTGACAAAAATCCTGGCCTTTCCATTGAAAGGGCTTTTATTCCTGATTTACAAAATCGCCTTTATCCTGTCTGAAATCGACATTCTGCGTATGAAAGCCGCCGGCATCTCGATTTTTTCCATTATTGCAATCGGCGGACTTGTCTTATTCTTATTTATTAAAAAGAAAAACAAAAAACGCTTATGCCTTGTCATTGCTATCAGCGTTTTGACAACAGGATGCATCCGCAGTGGAATAAAAACGGCGATGACACCTGGAATGCGAATCATTTTCGCCGATGTGGGACAAGGCGACTCGACATTGATTCTTTTAAAAACTGGCGAATCCATTCTGATTGATTCCGGCGGAAAACAAAGAGGAATGGAAATTATGAGCAAAATGCTTGACTTTTATACCATCCAATATCCATCGGTTTATATCACAACGCATACACACGAGGACCATTGCGGCGCAATGGTCCGGTTGATTGAAGAGCGGGGAGGGGAGGCTCTTCTGGTGCCATACAATACAATGGCGTTAACCGCATCAACATCGGACCCTGCTGCAATATCAGAAAATAAAAATCCAGCAACCCTGTCAGACTCGACAACCTCGACAATGGGTATGGGGGAATCAGATATGGGAGAGGAATTGATCGCTGCAGCTTATAAGAAAAATATTAAAATCAAAGAAGTCGGGAGAGGCGATGTCATAAAAATCAATGATCAATGTGAAATGACCATCTATAATCCGGAAAAAATCATCAATGACAGCGCCAGCCAGGTATGTTCCGGGAATTGTACCTCATTGATCATTCGAATCACATATGAGAATCATGCGATTCTTATAACTGGAGACGCCACCGGTGAAATCGAACAGAAACTGGCAGACTCCGATGAAAATATCGCGGCAAATATCTATCGAATTTCGCATCATGGTTCACCGACCAGTACAAATCATGATATAATAAGCGAGGTGCGTCCTCAAGTCTCGATTATCAGTGTCGGAACGAATTTTTACGGGCATCCGTCTCCTAAAGTGATCGAACGGTTGACGTCCGCCGGCAGCAGGATTTTTCGAACAGACCGGAACGGAGCGATCCTCCTTGACATCAATAAAGAAAACGTACAAATCAATGCGATGATACCATAATGAGGTGAATCAAGTGGCAAAACAAAAAGACACAATCGGATTTAAAGAAGTACTGGCGGAGTTAAAAAAAGGAATCATCCAGCCGGTCTATCTCTTTGAAGGCGATGAGACCTATTTAAAAAACAAATTAATAAAGGCGATCGAATCTCTTTTGATTGAACCTTCCACGAAATCACTGGATTATATCCTTTTTGATTATTCCAACCAGCCATCCAAAGTGAATATGCAACAAATACAGGCCGAAATGAAAACACCCCCGTTTTTATCAAAAAGGCGGATGATTGTGATTAAAAATTCAGGGCTGTTCAACATGGGCGGAAAGTCAAAAAAGCAAAGCGAGACACCCTCCGATGAAACCGAAACAGAAGAGTCAGAAAGCGTTCCGGATAATCCGACTTCATCAAAAGACCGGCAAGCCCAGCTTCTATCCCTGCTGCAATCCGCATCGGATTCCTGCTGCCTTGTTTTTGTTGAAGACAAAGCCGATAAAAGAATGAAATCCATCATCGAAATAATACAGGGAAATGGGCTCCTGGCATCGATCACAAAACCCGACCTCCGAGAAATCCGTTTATGGGTGAGAGGGGAGTTCGCAAAATCCGATATTTCAATTTCACCCGAAGTCTGTGATTATCTCATTGACCGCAATGACGGCAATCTGCAGAGCATGGTCGGTGAAATCGAAAAGCTTTCCCTTCTGTCCCAGGCAAAAAACAAGAATTCAGTGGAGAAAGAAGAAATCGATGAAATCGGATCATCGGATCTAAAAGGAAGCATTTTTGACATCGTGGATGCACTTTCAAAGAAAAATGCGCAGGAGGCATACCGGCTGCTGGACTTGCTTCTGGTACAGAAACAGCCGATTCCACTCATCTCGTTCATGCTTGCACGCCATGTCCGCCAGCTTATTGCTGCAAAAGACCTTGGCAGTCCGGATGCGATTATCAAAAAGATGAAAGTGATTCCATTTGTTGCAAACAAATTGTTCTATCAGGCAAAAAACTTTTCGTTTGATTCATTGGAAGACCTATATCAGGAATGCTATGAATCCGATCTTGCGGTCAAGACATCGAAAATTCAGGACCGGCTCGCGCTTGAAATCCTATTTGCCAGCACAGTTAATAAATTTTAAGACAGATGCATTGATAAAAAAGGATTATTAAAATATAATAGGGAAAACAATCAATTGTTTGGAAGGAAGAAAAATATGAACAAGATACCAATGAAAACGCCGCTTGTTGAAATGGACGGGGACGAAATGACCAGAATTATCTGGAAGCAAATCAAGGATATCTTGATTTTACCTTATATCGATCTAAAAACTGAATATTTCGATCTTGGATTAGAAAACAGAGAAAAAACCGGTGACCAGGTCACCATCGACTCGGCAAACAGGACATTGGCACTGGGGGTAGCGGTGAAATGCGCTACAATAACCCCCAATGCACAACGGGTTGAGGAATATCATCTCAGCCAGATGTGGAAAAGTCCGAATGGAACCGTTCGTGCAATCCTGGACGGAACGGTTTTCCGCATGCCGATTCTTGTCAATTGCATTTCTCCTTTTGTATCCAGTTGGAAAAAGCCGATCACCCTTGCAAGACACGCATATGGAGATGTATACCGGGATTCCGAGATGAAAGTCGATGGTCCTGCGAAAGCGGAACTGGTGATCACTTATCCGAATGGAAACGAAAAAAGGCAGCTGATTCACA
>CAZJXH010000071.1:0-15456 GCA_964549475.1 uncultured Oscillospiraceae bacterium | reverse complement strand
TTTTTACAGGTCCTTTATCGTAAAGGGAATCATCTGCTGGAGGCATACCGACCGGGCTTGTTCCATCGCCCTGTCGACCGCATCGATGTTCCTGCCGCCGGCCTGTGCCATGTCGGGCCGTCCACCGCCGCCGCCTCCGGCGATCCGGGCGGCCTCTTTGATGATATTCCCCGCATTGATTCCGCGCTGAGTCGCCTTTTTCGTCGCCATGGCGACAAGAGACACCTTGTCTCCATGAATCGAGGCAAGAACAACCACCCCTTCGTGGATCCGGTCACGAACCTTGTCTGCCAGATTTCTCAACTCATCTGGATTATTCGTCTCCACCGTCGCGAAAATCAATTTCAATCCCCCGTCTTCCGTCGCTGTTTTTAGCAGCGTTTCAGCAATCGCTTTCGCAAGAGTTGCATTTTGCGCCTCGAGACGCTTCTCCAGCGTCTTTGTCTCTGAAAGGACGACTTCTACTCGCTTCAAAATTTCACCCGGCTGTGCAGCCTTCAATAAAGCGGCCGTATCCTTGAGAAGAAGCTCTTGCTCCCTCACCAGCCGCATCGCCCCTTCACCGGTCACCCCTTCAATCCTTCGGACCCCTGCGGCAACACCGGTTTCGGATACCAGTTTAAAAAGACAGGCTTGGGAAGTGAAAGACAAATGGGTTCCCCCGCAAAGCTCTTTGCTGTAATCGCCAACAGAAACCACTCGGACGGAATTCCCGTATTTTTCGTCAAATAGCGCCATGGCGCCGGATTCTTTCGCCTCATCGATTCCCATTATCCTGGTCTCCACTTTATCATTCGCCAGGATTTCCCCGTTGACTTTTTGTTCGACCAGGTCCTTCTCTTCCTGTGTCATCGCAGCAAAGTGAGAAAAGTCAAAACGCAGCCGTTCGGCCGATACATCGGATCCCGCTTGTGCGACGTGCTCCCCCAGCACCTCCTTGAGTGCCTTGTGAAGCAGATGGGTCGATGTATGGTTGCGGGCAGTCGCCATGCGGTTCGCTTTGTCTACGGAAAAAATCGCCTTCCCTCCGGATTGGGCCACTCCGTCTTCGACGACTCCGACATGAAGAATCATCCCTTCGGTTGTCTTCTTTACGGTAGTGACACGAATGGAGAAATCAAGCCCCTTGATTTCTCCGATATCGCCGGCTTGGCCTCCGGACTGGGCGTAGAACGGAGATGTTTCTGCTATAACCGTCACGGTCTCTCCCGTGCCCGCCGCTTCTGCCAAGTGCCGGTCCTCGCTGCCGGTGATCAGATATTGAATCGCGATTTCTCCCTCAAGATCGGTATATCCGATGAATTTTGTCGCAATTCGTTCCGTGATCTCGTCCGGCAATTCCTGGGATCCCCAGGCAGCACCGGCCTTGTTCTTCAATGAAACCTCCCTGGTGCTTCTTTTTTGTTCGGCCATTGCGGCTAAAAAAGCGGTTTCGTCAATCGAAAGACCGTTTTCGATCGCGATTTCGCGGGTAAGGTCCATGGGAAATCCAAAGGTATCGTGAAGCTTGAACACCATTTCCCCGGAAAGGCAGGTCTCATTCGCTTTTTTCACTTGTTCCATATAGTCATTCAAAATGGTCAGTCCTTGATTGATCGTCCGTGCAAAGCTCTCTTCCTCTTTGTGAATAATCGCCTTGATAAAGGATTCTTTCTCCTTCAGTTTCGGATAAGCCTGTGCGGACTCGCGGATCACAACAGATGCCACATCGGACAGGAACGTCTCTTCCTTCCCCAGAAGCCGTGCATATCGAGCCGCTCTGCGAATCAGGCGTCTCAATACATACCCCCGTCCGGCATTGTCCGGCAGGATTCCGTCGCAGATCATCATTGTCGTGCTGCGTGCATGGTCCGTAATAACCCGGATCGCCGTATCGGTTTTTTCGTCTTGTCCATACGTGACGCCGATCACATTGCAGACATAATCCACTACTGCACGAATCGTATCCACTTCAAACAGATTGTCAACTCCCTGCATGATACAGGCGAACCGTTCCAGTCCGCCGCCGGTATCGATGTTTTTCTTTGCCAGCGGGGTATAGGACCCGTCTTCCTCGCGGTTGAACTGGGTGAAAACCAGATTCCAGAACTCGACATAGCGGTCGCAGTCGCAGCCGACCGCGCAATTCGGATTCGTGCATTTCTTGTCCACTCCGCGGTCGAAATAGATCTCAGAGCAAGGGCCGCAAGGGCCTATGCCGTGTTCCCAGAAATTATCCTCTTTCCCCAGACGGGAAATTTTCTCTTTCGGCAGCCCGATGACATCATGCCAGATATCATATGCCTCGTCATCCTCCAGATAGACTGTCACGTAAAGCTTCTCTTCAGGAAGCATTAAAACCTTTGTACAGAATTCCCATGCCCATTGGATCGCTTCTTTCTTAAAGTAATCACCGAACGAAAAATTCCCCAGCATTTCGAAAAACGTGCCATGCCGCGAGGTCTTGCCCACGCGCTCGATATCCGGCGTGCGGATGCATTTCTGGCAGGTCGTGACGCGCAGGGACGGAGGGGTCTGTGCACCGGTGAAATAGGGCTTGAGAGGAGTCATCCCGGCATTGATCAGCAGGATGGAGGGATCATTTTTTGGAACAAGAGAAAAACTCGGCATTCTCATGTGACCTTTGGATTCATAAAATGACAGGTATTTCTCTCTTATTTCATTCAGGCCTAATTTTTGCATGGATAAACTCTCCTCGTTATTTTTATTTTTCAATATAAAATAGAAACCGCACCGTTTCGATCGTTTCCAGCTCTTCCAACACCGATTCTGCCGTTTCCGGATTCGATTCAAAGCCTATTATACTACACCAGAGAGATTCTTTCAAAATTAAATTTGAAACAAAAAAGTCAATGAAAAAGCAATCGAAAAGGCAATGAGTCCATCCTGTTTGAAGTATGATATAATCAACGTTGAAAGGTGGTGCATTTATGGAAACATCGTTTGAAAAAAATTATATTTACGAAGACGAGGAAACGCAGGTTCATGTGATTGCCGACGGAAAGAACATCTTCATCCATGCTCCGCCAAAAGACGGATGTGCCAAAGTGGAAGCCTATCCTGCGATCGAAGACACATTGGAAAATCGAAAAAAATACGTCGATATCGCCATCCGGCTCACCGCGGAGCGAAGGAAATAATTCTAAGAACGCATAGAGGATAAAAACCCTGTAATACCAGATAGACAAGCACTACAGGGTTTTTTACTTTTTCCAAACAGTAGAGGAGGCCATTTGGGCGGTATATTGCTATAGGCTTATTCCCAGCAGGCGATAAACGATTTTCTTGATTTGATCATTCTTTCCCTGATATAGCCAAGTAAAAATCTGATCTTTGCCGGAAGATTTTCCGGTTATGCCTCCTATGGGCTGCCCGCTGCATTCGAGCTCCGCAAATCCTCCCGATCCGCCCGATTCTCCGCTGTCATTGTACACATGCAGAGAATGTCCATTGCATCCAGGCTTGCCGGCAGGTTCTTTTGTGTAGGGAGCGGAAGGATTGCTGAAGAAATTCCTTACCAATAAATAAGCTTCATCAGGATCTGTCTGATTGTAGTATCCGATCCGGCCCAGAATGTTCGCGGCCTTATATCCGACTTTATAGCGCCTGTCGCCGCTTATTTCAAGTCGCACATATCCGGGATAAATGGTCTGGAACGTATCGTCAACCGGCTCATAATAATCCGTATATTCGATATTTGGCGTGCTGGATATCAGCAGTTCTCCTCCGGGATTGATTTGTGTCAGATTCCAGGGTTCGCTCATGATATCATCCCGGTATTTCTCCCTTAATGATATTTCATGCTCATATCCTGCAAAATAGACGCCGTTCATCATTTCTTCATGATTTTTCAGATATTGTAAGGGATCTTCTGTTTGTCTGATCCGTCTTTCGATGTAAAGATCTTTCCCGTCAGATTCCTGCTGGTATACTTCCAATCGCATGCCCTGTCTCAGGGAATATTCCTTTTCATGGATCATTTCCAATGAATAATTTCCGGGATCCACCTGCTGCGGCAGCGAATAGCTGTCAAAAAAATGACTGCGGTCTTTCACGTTGTATTGAAGCTCCGGCGCCAGCCATATCCTGTCTCCGCCCAGATTCCAGTCCCCTGATTTAATGAAGGCCCGAAAATCCTCTTTCTTCGCAAAACATTGATTCATCCAGAGGATGCTTTCGCCGTTTTCTCCTGAAAAAGGCCCGAAAATACGGCCGCCGTGCTGCATGATTACTATTTTAAAGCCATTTTGCAATGAAAGCACCCCGTATGGCAGGCTGTTTTCTTCTAATCGTTCCATCACTTGGCAAAAATTGATTTTATTATTCATATTTCCATGCCTCTCATGTACTGTGACATCGTGTTTTATCAATCCGCTAAAAGGATTCTGAATGGAGAATCCAATTCTTTTTCCAAGTCAATCGTCAGCAAGTCATTTTCGGATGTGCCAGCCTTGATGATGACCATTAATTTTCCTGAATTCCTTAAGGGAAACGGAATCCAATGCCATACTCCGGGATTCAGGACAACAGCCTGCCCCTGTTTTAATAAAAACGCCCGGGCTGTTTCCAGAAAAGGAGTTTTCCCGGTATCATCCGAATTCACCACGACGAAATGAAAATCAGTATCCAGTGCGACCAGCACTTCCGGTGATTTCTCGTGCATCTCTATCAGCCCGAGAACAGGCTCTCTTTTATACACCTCAAGGATTCCTATCCCTGAAGGCGCCTGCATCTCAAGGGATGCGACACCATCATAGTATTTAAAGAAACCATCAAGCTCTATTGTCGGCTTTCCTTCCGGCTTGTCGATGAAACAGCCGAATACTTTGAATGTTTCCGCATTCAGCGAATGGATCGCCAGCTCTTTTACTCTCATAGAAATACCCCTTTTCTTATTGTTGAAATCGCATAAAACATCCCGGTTTTTGGAAATGGTCACAACTGCAGTTCAAACAGCGCTTCGCGGATCACTTCGCAGACCGTAGGGTGAGGAAATACAAGTTCCCTGATATCCTCGATTCTAAGCTCCGTTTCAATCATCAGCGCAGCGCCGAAAATCATCTCTGACGCATAGCTGCCGATCAGGTGCACCCCGAGGAGCCTGTTGTATCTGCCGTCTGCCACAACTTTGCAGATGCCGTCTCCGCCTTCCACTTCCGCGAAATATCTGCCGCTGTACTTCATCGGCACAGTGGCTGTTCTTACCGCAAATCCCTTTTCCATTGCCGATTCCTCGGTCTCTCCCACACAGGCGACCTCCGGATTGGTATAAATCACGCCGGGAATCGTATTATACCGGATACGGTCGTCTTTGCCGGCCATATGGCTGACCGCCACCTCCGCCCCGCGATAGGCGGCATGCGCCAGCATCGACAGGCCATTTACGTCACCGGCAGCATATACCCCCGGAATATTCGTGCCCATATGCTCATTGGTGACGATCCGACCATGTTCGCAAAGCACTCCGATGGTCTCCAGTCCGATATGATCGATGCGCGGCTTTCGTCCGACAGACAGCAAAACCTTGTCCGATTCAACACTGCGGCGCATGCCGTCTTTTTCGTAGATAATGCTTCCATTTTTCACAGAAACCGCCTTGGCCGACAAGATGAACTCTACGCCTTTTTTACTGTAATTTTTTTGAAGGATCCGCCCGATTTCCCGGTCGGTATTGCCTGCAATGTGATCTAGCATTTCAATCACAGTAACTTTACAGCCGCAACTGTTGAAATACGAAGCCATTTCCAGCCCGATCACTCCGCCACCCAGCAGGACAAGCCGCTTTGGGATTTCGGCGATATCCAGTATTTCGCGGTTGGTCAGTATAAAGCCCGATTGCAGGCCTTCCTTTATTCCCTCGATATCAGGAATCACCGGTCTGGAACCGGTGGCGATCATCAGCCGTTTTGACGTATAGCGGGCCCCATCCACCATGATGACAAACAAATCATCCTGTCTGCCTGTGATTTTCCCCTCGCCGTAAATAACAGGAATATTGTTTTTTTTCATTTTGGATGCGATGCCTGTTTCAAGAGTCTTCACAACGTTGTTTTTCCGTTCGATTACTTCTTTGTGGTGAAAAGACAAATTGCCGATATGAACGCCAAAAGGTCCGGCACAGGCTGCTTCGTCATGGATCCTCGCCGAATGCAGCAGGACCTTTGACGGAATGCAGCCTTCATTGAGACATACCCCCCCTAATTTGTCTTTTTCCACCACCATCACATTCATGTTCTTCTGCGCTGCCCGCTCAGCGGCCAGATAGCCGGCAGGTCCGGCTCCAAGTATGATCAAATCTAAAATCTGCATTTCAATCCCTCAAAAATCTGCATTCCAATCCCCCAACCCGCTAAGAATAAAACTACAAGAATCCAACCGGCATTAATTTAATAGGTAAAAATGAAATGGGAATCACCGGAGTTCGCCCTTATAATTGATCGAGTCCACCATTACTGCAAGAAAAATAATAACAGCACGCACAATAGTATATACATAAGGAGAAGCATTGATCATGGACAACCCGTTCATGATGGTCGTTATCAGAATGATACCCGTTATCGCGCCCGGAAGGATATTTCCCTTGCCGCCAAACAGGCTGGCGCCTCCGAGAACCGCAGCTGAAATGACAACGAACTCATTCCCCTCGCCAAAGCTGAGCGGCACGCTGCCGATCTGTCCTGCCGACAATACGCCTCCGATAGCACCCAGCCCGCCGCAAATGATATAGCAGATGATAATATTCCGATTGATTTTAATCCCGGTCTTCTGAGCCGCCTCAGGGGAATTGCCGATCGCCATCAGATGCCGGCCAAACGTCGTGCGCCGGAGAATAAAATCAAATATGCACGCTATGGCGATGAAAAGGATCAGCACAACAGGCACAGGACCGATTTTGCCGTTTGACAGCGCGCCCAGTTTTGAGACATTAAGGGAAGCCGAATCAGAGATCAGCAGGCCAAATCCGCGGAGTATCCCTCCCGTAGCCAGCGTTGCGATGAAAGGCAGTATTTTGAATTTTGTTACAATGATGCCGTTGATCCATCCGATTAAAACACCTATCACAACCGGGATGAGATAGACCAGGATATAACCCGGTCCGCTTCCGGATGCATCCAGCGCAAGGAGATCGGTTTTGGTCATTAAATAAGCTACAACAGTAGCTACAAAAAACATATTTCTTCCCGCTGATATATCAATTCCCGCAATAATAAGCACATAAATCATCCCGATAACAGCAATGCCGAGAGGCGATGCCTGCTGGAGAATAAGGAATATATTATCTACTGTCAGAAAGCGGTCATTTGAAAAAGCAAACAGCACGACAATCAGCCCGAATACCAGAAATATGCCATAACGGGCGATGGATGAAACGATATTATTGCTTTTTATTTTATTTATCGCAGAATTTTTCTCAATCACTATGCTCGCCTCCTTTAAAATGCCAGGCTGACTATATCCTGCTGGTTAAAATGTTCTTTGCTCAATTCACCGGATATGCAGCCTTTTTTCATCACCAGTATACGGTCGCAGGTTCCCATCAATTCCTCCATTTCCGAAGAAACAAATAAAATGGAGGAACCGCGCCGGGCCATATTGTTTATAATGGTATATATTTCGTACTTGGCGCCGACATCCACTCCTCGTGTCGGCTCATCGAGTATGAATATCTCCGGGGCTTTCATGACCCACTTCCCAAACACGATTTTCTGCTGGTTCCCGCCTGACAAGCTGTTTGCGTTGCATGTCTCCGGATCGGTGACCTTGATTTTAAGATCGGAGATGGATTCTGCAATGAGACTCTTCTCTTTTGTTCTGTTTACCACGCCAAACTTTCTCAGGATATCCGTTATCTTGACAAGAATCAGATTGTCGCCGACCGGTTTTGTCATGATGAGGCCCTCATTGTGGCGGTCCTCCGTTACATAGGCCATATGATGCCGGATACAGATTTCAGGCGATAATTTATCCAGTTTGCTGGAATTGACATATACCTCGCCCTCATCCATCGGTTCGACCCCGAACAGCGCTTTGACAAATTCTGTCCGTCCTGATCCCATCAAACCGTAGAGCCCTACGATTTCGCCTTCATGCAGCGACAATGAAACGCCATTGACCTTGCTTCCATATTTCACATTGCGGGCCTCCAGCATGATATTGTCTTTGATTTTCTTTTGAACGGCGGGGTATACCTGATTGATCTCACGTCCAACCATCATTTTCGTAATGCTTTTTTTCGTCAGATTCACTGTATTGTCCGTGCCGATAATACGGCCGTCTCGTAATACGGTGATTCTGTCGCAAAGTTGGAACACATCTTCCAGTATGTGTGATATATAGATGAGGGAAATCCCTCTCATTTTCAAATCATGGATCGTTGCAAACAATTTTTCCTTTTCTGTATAGGAGAGAGATGTGGTCGGTTCATCAAAAATCATGATACGCGCATTTTTCATCAATCCCTTTGATATTTCCACCATCTGGCGTATTCCGGTGGACAATGTCTCCACTTTGGCATCGGGCGTCACCGGCAATTCGTACTCGTCAATACACTTCTGCGCAATCTGCCTCATCTCTCCATATTTGATCGCTCCTGCAAAATTGGTTGGAAACTGGTCGATAAACATATTTTCAGCAACCGACAGGTTGGAAAACAAGTTGAGTTCCTGGTGTATGAACGCGATACCAGCTGCGGTCGCGCAAGCAGGGTTCGCCGGTTCATAGATCTGCCCGTCCACTTCCATGCTGCCGGCGTCTTTTTTCAATATGCCGCCGATAATATTCATCATGGTGGACTTCCCGGCGCCGTTTTCTCCAACCAGCCCTAAAATTTCGCCTTTTCTTAATTCCAAATCGATATCGGATAAGACTTTTACACTCAGAAAGCTTTTTTCAAGGCCTGAAAGCTTCAGTGCTATTTCCTGTTCCACGTGATTTCCTCCCGTCAGTTGGTCTTGCGTCTCTTGTTTAAAACATAATCCATCATCGCCGCGACGACAATCAACAACCCCTGTATAATCATGATCACATACCATTCCACTCCTAACAGATTCATGGTGTTATTGAGTATGGTAATAAACAAGACGCCGTAAAGAGTATGCTTGAATCCTCCAAAGCCTCCCGATGTGCTGTTGCCGCCCACGATGATACTTGCAATGATCGTGATAAACATCTTGTCGCCAAGGGAGGAGACTCCGACCTGGTTTCGCGCAGTGGCAATGACACTGGCGATCCCGGCGAACAAGCCGGACAGCACCATCATCGCAAAAATTGTTTTTTTCACAGAAATACCGGATATGAAAGATGCTTTGGGATTTACACCAATCGCATAAATTCTTCTTCCATATACACTATATTTCAGCAGCCAGTGGGAAAAACCCCAGATCAATAAAGAAATGGCCACCGGAACAAAAAAGAATTTTCCTGTTCCACCTAAAACAAAGAAGGCTTCCGGAAGGCCTGAAATCGATGCTTTGTCGCTCACTGTGCTGGTAAAGAATACCGCAATGCCGGATACCGCCAGCTGAGTGGCAAGCGTTGCGATAAAAGAGGGAATTTTAAGAACGGTTACAGAGAATCCATTGATTGCGCCAATGACAACGCCCATTCCGGCCATGACAATAATCGCTGCCGGAATCGATATCGCAGGGGTGGAGGCCAGGGGAGAAAGAGCCATGATATAAGCGCCCACGACGCTTCCAAGCGTAAGGATCGATGTCGCGGAAAAATCAATACCGCCGTTTAAAACAACAAACGTGACGCCGCAGGCGATGATCAGGATGTCGGCAGATTGAAGCAGAACATTTTTCAGGTTGTATGCAGTAGCAAAATTCGGAATAAACAGACAAGCTCCGGCAAATACAATAATTAGCAGGGGCAGTATGGGAGTCTCATAAAATACAGCCCTTACCGATTTCTTTGCGGCTTTGTCAATATCAAATTTCATAAGCAGTCTCCCTTTAAGCTAGAGACCCGGGAGATGAAGAACCATCTCCCGAACCTCTCTGATAAGAAATCATTTGAGCAAGTCATAACTCCAGACAGTAGGCGCGACTTCTTTGAAATTGTCCACTGTAACAATCTGGCCTTCATCGTAAATCAGATTTTGTGCGGGTTTTTCTCCTTTGATGAGCTTGAATGCCCACTCGACACACATTTTGCCTTCGGCATTGGCATCTTGTGCGGCATCGCCCCAGTTGTATCCGTCTTTCAGATACTGCATGCCCACTTCGTCGCCGTCAAAGCTTACCACAGGGAAGTTCTTGGGATCGCCGATTTTCGCCCAGCGGTTGATCTGTTCCAATGCGGATTTGATCGGTGGAAATAAATAGTCGGACGGGGTGATGATCAGGTTCGCATCCGGATGGGCCTGCAATGCATTTTGAAGTCCGTTTAAAGCGACATCCAGTTTCCATTCCGTCGGAACCTCTGCAACAACTTTAAAGACGTCCGGGTTGTTCTTTATTGCTTCGTCATGGCCGGCTTTGCGGAAAACTGCGTTTTCATCGCTGAGACCGCCGACCAAAAGGATGACATTATACTTCTTCCCGTCTTTTTTTGCTTTATCCGCGAATGCCTGCAATACCTTCGTTGCCATGCCTTTGTTATTGGCGACTACCTGTGCGTCTGGAAGAACGTCGCCGGAAACAGACCGGTTATCCATTATGATCGGAATATTCGCCGCTTTGCATTTCTTGATCGAAGTGACGATAGCAGCACTGTCCTTGGGGAAGCAGATAATGGCGTCCACTCCCTGGGCGATCAGGTTTTCAATTTGCTGATTCTGTTTTGTGGCATCTCCTTCAGCCATTACGGAAATGACTTCCGCGCCCTGCTTTTTGATTTCATCTTCCAATACCTTATGATTCTTCACCAGCCATTGCGACTCCAGTGAATCAAATGAAATTCCGATTTTAATCGTTTTACTCGTTTTGCTCGACTGCGTATTCGATTGAGCTGTCGAAGAAGTTGCGGTGGTAGATCCGCACCCCGCAAGCAGTGTGAAAGACATGGCCGCAGTTAGAAAAATAGCCAGTAATTTTTTCATGAACAAACCTCCTTTTAAATAATAATTTCTCTGACTAGCTTTGATTGACATCCATTTAAACTATCCAGAATTATCTAAAAAACAACTTCCCCTAGAGCTCTTAAGAGACTGTTTCAAAGATTCTATTGTTCCAAGGCCCAAAATCGCCTGAGAGCTGAATTTTTCTCTTTCAATCAAATAAAGCTTTTCTGACCATGGCTAATGCCGCATTCGCATCATCCAATGCAATAACCTGCCCGATTCTGTCCATTCCGATCTTATCGATGACCCCGTCAAGGCAATTGACCCAGAAGATGCTCTCTTGTGCCGCTTTTATCCCGTCTTCCCTGTATGGGAAAATGTCCAGTGAATACCAGCCGGTGAAATTCGTCTTTCTCATCCAATACAGAAACTCCAGATACTCGATGGTATGAACGGACCCTGCGATCATATCGTCATCCCACAGGCGGTAGTTATCATTGAAGTGGGTATGGAAAAGCTTATCGCCATTCATTTTAAGCAATGCGACACTCTGTGACGGATTCTCATAGGCGGCCAGCGCATGTCCGATATCAAGAACAACGCCGACATTGTCACAGCCGGTATCCTTGATCATCATCAGCACTTTGCAAACAGTCCCTATGTGCATATTCGCCCGGGGTTCTTTGATCTTATACTCGATCGCGATCCGCATGTCGCTGTTCTCTAAAGCAATTTCGCGGACAGACTTAGCGATTTTATTCCATGCCTCGATATAATCCTGACAGAAGGAATACTCCCAGCCATCTTGTCCAAACCATATATTGATCATGTCGCATCCCAATATTCTTGCGACCGCGATCGCTTCCCTTATCTCCGCTTTGGCATCCTCGCGGACCCTGGCGTCTGCGCTTGTCAGGGAGCCTTTTCCCCATTTTTTCTTTGTCCACAGGTCCGGCAGCACGATGGAAGTCTTGAGGCCTGCCTCATCCATCCAATCTTTAACCTCCAAAGCGGTCTTTCGGGTTACATGAGCGCCATGGACGAATTCCAGTGCGCCTATTTCCGGAATTTGCCGAGCCATGCCGATCATATCCTTTACAGACACAGACTCCTTATATCCCTCCGTTACAAACCGGTCGGACACATTTCCAAAAGATCCAATTCCACAAGAAAACTTACGTGATTTGTTCATACATTTCCCCCTCGTTTTTTATTTTATGATTCAAAATTGCAATGTATTTCAATCCATATTCCCTACTATTCTGCATTATTCTGCATTCCGATTTACACAGCCAGAAGCAAATCAATGTCTGCCAGATATTTTGTTAAAAGTTTCAGGAATCCGGCACCAACGGTACCATCAATGATTTGATGATTCACAGTAAGGGAAAGGGCTATATGGTCTATAAACTCCATGGCGCCGTTTTTACGAACCGGGCGCGGCTGTATTGCGCCAACGCCTAGTATTCCTACCTCCGGAAGATTCAATATCGGAGTGAAGAATTCTATTCCAAGCGATCCCAGACTGGTCACCGTAAAAGTGCCGCCCCGGATCTCCTGCGGTTTGATCCGGCCTTCTCTGCAGGCGAGGGCAAGGGATTTCATCGTTCCGGATATTTGTTTAATGCTCATCCTGTCGGCTTCTTTTATAACAGGCACAAGCAGTCCGTCCGGCACAGCGACCGCACAGCCCAGGTTGACCTGCTCGAACCGGGTAAGAATGCCATTCACAAAGTGCGCATTCATCTCTTTGAAATTTACAAGTGTTTTTGCAACAGCATACAGTATGATATCATTGATGGTTACGCCGTCCAGTTCAAGCGGGCTTTCTTTCATCTTCGCGCGCAAAGCCAGCAAAGCGGTCGCGTCCGCATGGCAGTTCAGCGTGAATTGCGCTGTTGTCTGGATAGAAGAGAGCATTTTTTCCGATATGGTCTTGCGCATGCCTGATAGAGGAATCGGCGCTGCTTCGGACGTATGCCTGACTTCTTTATCACAGGCAAGCACATCTTGTACGGTAACCCGGCTTCCTAATCCGGTGCCGGAGGAAGGAACCTTGCTTATGCCTGCATTCTTGACATATTCTCGTGCCGCAGGTGTCAGGGGGTGATTGCCGGATAGATATTTCATGACATCCTTCTCCGTGACAGGACCTTCCTTAACTTTGCTTCTAATAATAAGAGATATCGGAATATTTCTGTCTTTTGCCAGTTTTTTTGCGCGGGGGGACACCTCTGCGGATCTTGTCTGTAAAAAATCATTTTGACTGGTTGAAAGCTTGGAAATCTCGACAGGATTTTCTTCATCGGATTTTTCATGTTCATTGCTGCTATCTGTTTTACTGACACTTGCTTTTGGACGAAAGCTCTCATAATCCTCGCCTTTTTTTCCAATCACAGCGATCGCCACGGCTACAGGCACTTGCGCATAAGCATCATAAAAAATATCCAATACGGTTCCACTGACGGGAGATTCGATATCAAAAGAGGCTTTCTCACTTTCTACCTCGCATAATACATCGCCCATACGGACTATATCGCCTTTTTTCACACTCCATCTGGTTATGGTCGCAGTTTCCATCGACTGCCCTTCTTTTGGAATTATAATTGGTATCGCCATTTCGGATGATCCTTTCTCTATGGTTCAGTCTTTGAAAACAGACCTTATCGCTTCCATAATGTCTTCCTCCTGAGGAATGACAACCTTTTCACACCCTGGTGCAAAAGGAATGGAGGTGTTTGGCACACTGACTCTTTTAATCGGTGCATCAAGGCTGTAGATCGCCTCTTCTGCAACCATCGCCGATATTTCCGAAGCTACGCCGCACATCAGGACATCCTCGCTTACAATAATCAGCCTTCCCGTTTTTTGCACGGATTTCAGGATTGTCTCCTTATCCAAAGGCACCAGTGTCCGCGGGTCGATGACTTCTACATCGATTCCTTCCTCCGCCAGTATTTTTGCCGCTTTCATCGACTTATGCAGCATATACGATGTGGCGACCACCGTGACATCCTTGCCGGAGCGTTTGATATCCGCTACACCAAGAGGAATATAATATTCCTCCTCCGGTGCGGGTTTGAATGTATCATCCAGACTGTCCACAGCGCTTGAAGCTTTCCCGCCTGCGGAAGCTCCGCCGTATAGCAGTTTGTGTTCAAAGAACATCACCGGATTATCATCTTGTATTGCCGATTTCAGCAGGCCCTTCGCATCATACGGCGTAGACGGCATCACCACTTTCAGCCCCGGGGTATGCATGAACCATGCCTCAAGCTACTGGGAATGCTGGGCTGCCCTTCCGGTTGACCCGATCGGCGTCCTTATGACAATTGGAACCTTTACCTGCCCGCCCATCATGAATCTCATTTTGGCCGCCTGATTGCAGATCTGGTCCATTGCGCAAGTCAGAAAACCATTGAACTGTATCTCGGCAACCACCCGAAGCCCTGTCATTGCCGCGCCAACCGCCGCGCCGATGATTCCGTTCTCCGAAATCGGCGTATCGATCACCCGGTTCTCTCCGTACTTTTTCATAAGCCCGTCGGTCACCCGGTAGGCTCCGCCTAAGACACCGATATCCTCGCCTAATAAAATGATATTCTCATCTTTATCCATTTCCTCGATCAAAGCCTGCCTTAGAGCGTCCACTATTTTCTTCGCTTCCATATCGTTCTCCAATGCTAAAGTAATTATTTATGCATAAATATATTTCATATAATCATAGGGCTGAGGGTCGGGACTGTTCTCAGCAAACACCACCGCCGCCTCTATTTCCATATCCACGGACTTTTCGATCTTGTCAAGCTCCTCTTCTTTCACATCTTTTTTCTCTGATAGATATTGTTTAAACAGGACAATCGGATCCTTTTTCTTCCATTCTTCCACTTCTTCCTTCGATCTGTAATTCGGTTTTTCAAAACGCGCATGCCCCATGAACCGATAGGTTTTGCATTCGATCAAAGTCGGTCCTTCGCCGTTTCTGGCTTTTTCAACAGCCGCTTTTGTCTTTTCATATACATCCAGCACATCCATCCCGTCCGCTACAATCCCCGGGATCCCGTATGCAGAGGCTCTTTGCGCGATATCGTCCAGCAGCATGACCCTTTTATAATGGGTCGAGTATCCATAAACATTATTCTCGCAGATGAATACCACCGGCAGTTTCCATACGGCAGCCATGTTGACGGCTTCATGAAAAGCGCCTTCATTGGTCGCGCCATCGCCAAAAAACGACACCGCAACCTGTCTCTTTCCTTTGTATTTACATGTTAATCCCGCTCCTGTCGCGATTGGTATTCCGGCACCTACGATACCGTTCGCGCCCAGCATTCCCACATGGAAATCCGCAATGTGCATGGAACCGCCCATACCCTTGCAGCCGCCCGTGGATTTTGCGATCATTTCTGCAATGCAAGCCTTGATTTCCGCACCTTTTGCGGTTCAGTTCC
>CAZJXH010000070.1:0-15527 GCA_964549475.1 uncultured Oscillospiraceae bacterium | reverse complement strand
TAAGCCCCAGTAGGGCTTTCAAGGATTTTTTGTTCTTTCAACTGTCAAAGACCCGTGAAAAATACTACGATTTTTACTGCGATTTTTCGTCGAAAAAAAATAGTTGACAAGAGAAAAACGGGAGAGTATACTGCAATTCATATAGAAAAATCCGATGATTAGAACGAGTATCCTATGTGCCAGTTGTCACAGCGAGTCGGCGGTGGTGTGAGGTCCGATACATACGGCATAGGGGAATGGATCTAGGAGGAGCGAAGTGAACGGCATATCTGTCCAGTACCTTCCGCCGGATATCTCTCCGTTATGAGAGTACGATATTACGACAGTGCGAACTGTTCCGTATCGACAAAGAGAGATCTTTTCTATTTAGAGATCTGAAAATGGGTGGCACAGCGAAGCCATATCGCCCCATTATTGTAAAGGGGTCGATGTGGTATTTTTTTGCGTAGAAAAATATTCTTTCCTCCCGGACAATACAAGGATGGATGATTACAAGATCAAAATAATAATAGGAGGATTTGAACATGAAACACAAC
The DNA here is from genome assembly GCA_964549475.1 of uncultured Oscillospiraceae bacterium. GTDB lineage: Bacteria > Bacillota > Clostridia > Saccharofermentanales > UBA5734 > JBBQKF01. The sequence continues at coordinate 14,991 of CAZJXH010000070.1, read as the reverse complement.
GATGTAAAAAAGATTATTTTACCAGAAAGCGAGATACCAAGACAGTGGTATAACATTCAAGCGGATCTTCCGACCCCCCTGGATCCGTATTACAGCGGACAGACGATGAAACCCGCCATGCCGGAAGACATGCTTGCTATTTTTCCGAAAGTCCTGATCGAACAGGAATTTTCCACCGACCGCTATGTGGATATTCCGGAACCGGTTCGTGAGATGTACAAGCAATTTCGTCCATCGCCCCTCTTTCGCGCGACGGAACTGGAAAAGGCACTCGGAACACCCGCCCGAATTTATTACAAATACGAGGGTGGAAACGCAACAGGCAGCCATAAGCTGAACACAGCGATCGCCCAGGCCTATTACAACAAAGAGGCGGGAATCCGGAAAATAGCGACAGAGACCGGCGCAGGACAGTGGGGATCGGCCCTTTCCATGGCTTGCCAGCATTTCGGAATTGGACTGGAAGTGTTCATGGTGAAATGCAGTTTCGATCAGAAACCTTTCCGTCGGATTTTCATGGAGACATTCGGAGGCGTAGTGCATTCCAGTCCCTCGACCCTTACCCAGTGCGGTCTGAAAATGCGAGAATTGTATCCGGACACACAGGGTAGCCTCGGGATCGCGATCAGCGAAGCGGTCGAAGTCGCCGCCACTCATGCGGATACCAATTACAGCCTTGGAAGTGTGTTGAACCATGTCTGCATGCATCAGACCGTCATCGGACTGGAAGCGCAGAAACAGATGGAGCTGGTCGATGAAACCCCTGATGTGGTCATTGCCTGCGTCGGAGGCGGATCCAATTATGGCGGCATCGTATTCCCGTTCATGAAGGACAAGCTGCATGGAAAATCCAATATGCGTTTTATCGGCGTTGAGCCCACCGCCTGTCCGACACTGACCCGCGGCACTTATGCGTATGATTTCGGCGATACCGCAGGCGTTGCTCCGATTGTTAAAATGTATACGCTCGGCGCGGGGTATATGCCTCAGAGCATCCATGCCGGCGGACTTCGCTATCATGGAATGTCCGCTATCGTCAGCAAGCTTTTTCACGAAGGCTATATGGAAGCCAAAGCCTATGACCAGATGTCTGTTTTTGACGCGGCGATCCAGTTCGCAAGAACCGAAGGCATCGTACCGGCTCCGGAGTCCGCTCATGCGATCCGTGCGGCGATCGACGAAGCGCTTCTTGCCAAAGAGTCCGGAGAGGAGAAAGTCATTCTCTTCAACTTGTCCGGGAACGGATATTTCGACATGTATGCATATGACATGTACCTTCGCGGCGAAATGATGGATTCAAGTGTCGGTGACGAGCAAATCGGCAAAAGTCTGGCAGGATTGCCGAACATCCGATAAAGACGATACGACCGCTGGGTGCAAGATGGGGACGGTTCTTGTGTTGCATAAACGAAATAAAATGCAACACAAGAACCGTCCCCATCTTGCATTGATAAAGCTTCGATGAGCCATAAAGCAGGATAAAAAAGAGGCCCGGGGGATAAAAGTTTTTCATGAATTGTGGTATACTGAAACCACTTATTTGTGAGAAACTTTTTTTAACTGCGGAAAACACAGGGAGGAACCTTTCATGCTCTTAATCAATCATGCGCGGATCATGACAATGAATCAAAACATTCAATATGATAATGGATTTGTTCTGATGGATACACAGACCAGGACAGGAGGCGCGGAGGAAACGCCGCTCGTGGAAAACGCCGTCCGTCCGGGATTGATTCTGGCGACAGGCGAGGGAGACGGACGAAGTGAACTGGATTTTTTCTGCCTGAAAAAGAAGATCGAACGATCCGACTGCATCGTCATTGATGGCCAGGGCGGCGTCGTGACACCCGGATTTATCGACTCTCATTGCCATATCGGCCTTTGGGAGGACGGACAGCGTGACGAGGACGGGGACGGCAACGAAGAAAGCGACCCTTCGACTCCTCAAATGAGAGCGATTGATGCCGTCAATCCGTTTGACCCCTGTTTCCAGGAAGCGATGGAAGGCGGGATCACTTCTGTAATGACAGGTCCCGGAAGCGCGAATGTGATCGGCGGTCAATTTGCCTTTATCAAGACAAGCGGCACCAATATCGATAAAATGATTGTGAAAGCACCGGCCGCGATGAAAGTCGCCTTTGGCGAAAACCCGAAGTCGGTTTACGGAAAACGGAACACCGCGCCGGGAACCCGTATGGGAACGGCGTCCATCCTTCGCGAGGCCTTGTTTAAAGCCCGGAAATACAAGGAAACCCAGGAAAGAGGATGGTCGGACCCGAAGAAAGATCCCCCTGACCTGGACATGAAACATGAAGCGCTGCTGCAAGTCCTGGAAGGGAAGCTCCCGCTTAAAATCCATGCGCATCGTGCGGATGATATGCTGACGGCCATCCGGATCTGCCGGGAATTCAACCTGCGCTATACCTTGGATCATTGTACGGAAGGATACCGGATCGTAGAGGATCTTTATGAGGAATACCGCACAGGAAGACTGATCGGTGTGATTACCGGCCCGTTGATCTCAGAACGGTGCAAGCCGGAGCTGGCCCATCAATCGATTCAGAATCCGGGCATCTTGTCGAATCGTGGAATCCCTACCGCGATCATGACAGACCATCCGGTTATTCCAATCCAGTATCTCCCTTTGACTGCGGCGATTGCGGCAAGAGAGGGAATGGAGGGGCAGAAAGCGCTGGAGGCCATTACCATCCGTGCCGCGGAGCTCTGTGGAGCCGCAGACCGGGTCGGAAGCCTGGAGACCGGAAAAGACGGGGATGTCGTGCTTTTAAGCGGACATCCGTTTGAATTCAACACAAAGATTCTTTGCACTGTTATCGACGGACAGATTGTTTACCGGTCAAACAATCTTTAAGAACGGTTCTTTTCGAGTTTTTCAGCAAAAGGGCATATCGCCTTGTAATAAAGGATGCACAGCGTGGAACCATCATATAAAAAGGATTTATCATCAAACAATCAAATCGTGGAAGTTATTACAACAAGCCGGGAGGAAACGGCTGCGATCGGCGCCGCATTGGCATCTCTGCTGCATGGGGGAGATATTCTGTGTCTGGATGGCGACCTTGGCGCGGGGAAAACCGCTTTTACCGCAGGGATCGCCAAGGGTCTCGGCATTTGCGGAGTGATTGCAAGTCCGACCTTCACCATCCTGATGGAACATACGAAGCATATACCGGATCGGTCGGAGAAATTGCCATTGTTTCATTTTGATGCATACCGTCTTTATGATGAAGATGATTTCTACAATCTGGGATTCGATGAATATTTTTCATACGGAGGCATCTGTGTCATTGAATGGGCGGACCGCATCCGATCCGCCATTCCGCCCGGAGCGATCTGGATCACCCTGCATCAGGGATCAGCGGACCTCTCTGACCAGCGGCTTGTCACATTTTCCTTTTCTGGGGAGGATATGCGCGCGAAATTATTTTTTGAAAGAATAATGTCCAGGGAAGGGAGGAACCCATGATCCTATTAGCAAGTGACACATCCACGAAGAGCCTGTCCATTGCCATTTTGCAGGATGGCATCCTGCTTGCATGAATGACTGAGCAAACCGGTACAACCCTTTGCCAGACCGATATGCCGGCGATTCAAAAGCTCCTGGAATAATCCGGCCTCCGCTTTTCCGATATCGACCTGTATGCCTGCACTGTAGGCCCGGGATCCTACACCGGAATCCGGATCGGCGTCTCCACAACCAAAACCATGGCTTACGCCGGTAAAAAAAACGCAATCGGCGTTTCGACGCTGGAAACCCTGTCGATTCCCCACTGGAGGGATACAAGGATGGTATGCCCGATTCTCGATGCCAGAAACCGCCGCGTTTTTTCCAGCGGATACTGTTCGGATGAATTGGTTATTCCGGAAGCGAACCGGACCATCGAGGATTTGCTGGATAGAATATCCGAGATTTTAAAGGGCAAGCCGGGAATTCCGGGGAATGAAAGAAAGAATGAAACAACGAACGGATCAGAGAATGGATCAAAGAACGTATCAAACAACGTATCAAACAACGGATCTGAGAATGAATCTAAGAACGAATCAGAGAAGGATAAACCGGGCATGGACCTGATCTTTTGCGGAGATATCGCTTCGGCTTATCAAGAAGATCCGGTTGTGAAAGAAAAACTGAAGCCTTTGCTCGACGGACATCTTTTGAATCAGGTCTTTTTTCTCAATTCCGTTCCGCAAGCGGCCGATGCCGGGGTTATCGCTTTCAGAAAGTTTTGCACTGCGGGGGAAGGAACGAATGACGGGGATCCTTTTGCGCTGGAGGCGAATTACCTGTCCCCGTCGCAGGCCGAGCGAATGAAAAGAAGCCGGGCAGAGGCATCGCAGAGCGGATCTTGAAGCATCCGGCAAAACCGCAGAAAAAGGAGCCGGTAAACGCGCAGACGGAGACAATATCAAAACCGGACAGGAGGGAGAGAATGGAACCGGACAGAAAAGGGACGGCACAAGCAGCGGAATGCAGCATCCGAATGGCGACACCGCAAGATTTGCAGGACGTTTACCAATTGGAGCAGGAATGCTTCGCCATTCCTTGGAGCATGCAGTCCCTGGAAACGGACCTGACGCAGAACAGGCAGGTAGCGACCTATCTTGTCGCAGAGAAAAATGACAGGATTGTCGGCTATGTCGGCATGTGGCAGGTGCTTGACGAGGCCCAGATCACCAATCTCGCTGTTTCCGGAGAATACAGAAAAAGAGGAATCGGGCGGTGCCTGATCCGTGAATTGTGCCGGATTGCGAAGAACAAAGGGATTGTCAAATTAACGCTGGAGGTCCGTCCTTCCAATATTCCGGCAAGAAGCGTATACACCGGCGAGGGATTTGTTGAAATTTCAAAACGGAAGGCATATTATCAAGACAACGGGGAAGACGCTATCATTATGCTTAAAAATATTTCTATAAATACAGAGTGAATTGTTAAAAATGTCATAATTTTGCCAGACAAATTTGTTATATTGACAATGATTGTTGAAAAAACATATACTAATGATAAATAACAGTATTGTAATAGGTTTGATTCGGGATTTATCATTTGTTCTGGATGTTTTGCGAAGAAAAGAGCTATTTTATAATGTGATTATCAGTGTGATTAACAGGAGGAAGTTCAATGATTTCAAAAACAGTTCTATTTAATTGTGACAAGTTACTTCCAATGAAGGCCGTTGCAGTCCTTATTCAAAAGGCTTCTACATTCCGATCCAGTATCTGGATTTCCAAGGGAGAGCGCAGAGCGAACGCCAAGAGTCTTCTGGGTGTCATGTCTCTTGGAATTGAGAACCATATGGAATTGGTTGTCACAGTGGATGGCTCAGATGAAACAGAGGCACTGGAAGCCATTGTGGACTATCTTGCAAACCCTGATGTTTAGGATATTGTTGAAATGATCCCACAATCCTTGCAGCAGGGATGAATTCCTGCAGGCAAAGAAAGAAGCCATGATAGAAACAAGTCGGTTTGATGCCAGATTAGATCTTGTACCGATGAACCCGGGCGTATACCTGATGAAGGATACGTCGGGTTCTGTTATTTATGTAGGAAAAGCGATCCATCTGAAGAACCGGCTTCGCAATTACTTCACAGAAACCCCCAAGGGGAATGCGAAAGTGCTTGCCATGATCTCGCGTATCGCTGATTTTTCTTATTTCGTCTGTGATACGGAGCTGGAGGCGCTGATCCTTGAATGCAACCTTATCAAGGAATACCGTCCGCATTACAATATCCTGCTCCGCGATGATAAAGAGTATCCATACCTCCGCGTCACCCTTGACGAGGATTACCCGAGAGTTCTGAAATCCTTCCGGGTCGGAACAGATATCAAGAAAGGGGCGAAATATTACGGCCCGTATCTTGGCAATCATTTAAAAAAAGCCCTGGAGACCCTGCAGTCCATCTTTCCGATGAAAACGTGCAGCCGGGTGCTGCCGCGGGATATCGGGAAAGCACGGCCCTGTCTGAATTATTTTATCGGAAAATGCACAGGACCTTGCAAAGGGGATGTCTCGCAAGAGGATTATCGAAAAGTCATATCGGATATCTGCCTTTTTCTGGAAGGCCGTTACGATGGCCTGGTCAAGGAGCTTGACCGCGATATGAGGACCGCGTCGGAACGCAATGAATTCGAAAAAGCGGCGATCTACCGGGATCGGCTCTTATCCCTGAACCAGCTGATGCAAAAACAGAACGTATCCACTTCGACCAAAGGAGAGCTGGACGTCATTGGCCTCTCCGGCAACGGGAATGAGGTCTGCATCCAGAAATTGGAGATTCGCCAAGGCAGACTGATCGGCAATGCCGCGTTTTTCTCACCGGAAAAAGAGGACTCGCAGGAAGAGATTCTGCAGACAATCCTTTTGCAACACTATTTGGAAGCTCCTGTCATTCCACGGGAGATTCTGATCCCGACCGCACTTCAGGAACAGTCTGCATTTGAAGCGGCCTTGTCTTCCTTGCGAAAAGCCGGTGTCTCGGTGCGGGTTCCGATGCGCGGATACGGCAAGGAACTGCTTGCAATGGCCAATAACAATGCCATGCAGGCATTGCGCAGGCATACGCTGATGGTTGGAAACAGCGAAATGGCCACCGGAGACACCCTCGATAAGCTCTCGGAACTTGTATTGGGCCAATCCGGACTTTTGTCCAGAATCGAGGCATTTGATATTTCCAATCATGCGCAAGATGATATTTCCGCATCTATGGTGGTTTTTATCGACGGAAAACCGGCAAGGTCCCAGTACCGGCTATTTAAAATGAAAGACCAGGAAGATCAGGATGATTATTCCTCCATGAACCAGGTTCTTTCAAGACGCCTGAACCATCTGGGAGAGGATGGATTCGGAGCGGTTCCGGATCTGATCCTTGTCGACGGGGGGGCGGGGCATCTTCATATCGCCATGGAGGCATTGAAGGCCGCAGACAGGAAAATCGCGGTTCTCGGCATGGTGAAGGACCAGCGGCACCGGACCAGGGGGCTTCTTTTCCCGAATGGAGAAGAGATCGAATTATCTCCGGAGAAAGAATCCGACCTCCTGGAACGGGAAGAAAAGCTGGGTCTTCTTCGGCTGATCAGCGCTATCCAGGAGGAAGCCCATCGTTTTGCATTTCAATATACCAAGAAAATATCGAAAAAGCGAAATATGAAATTTTCGCTGGATGAAATAAAAGGAATCGGTCCGGCACGCCGGAAAGCGCTTCTTGCGGCGTTCCAGACCTTGAGGGGCATCGAACAGGCCTCGCTTGAGGAGCTGAAGAAGACCAAAGGAATGACCGATGCTTCCGCACTGGCTGTCTACCGGCATTTTCACAAGGAAAAAGCATCTGATTAACATTTCAAGCAAAGCATCTGAAATGCGCCTTCCATGGAATCGATTGCCGGAAGGCAATCCGATCAGGTCAATCGGATAAACCAGATAAATCGGATAAACCAGATAAATCGGCTGAATCAGATAATTCGGATGAATTCAGATAATTCGGCTGAATCAGATAAAACGAATAAATCGGATAAGAAGAAAGGAAACCGCAGAAATGGCGCTTTTTGCAATCTCGGATCTGCATCTTGCCATCGGAATGGACAAGCCCATGGATATTTTCGGACTCCATTGGGAGAACCATGTCCGGCAGATCGAACAAGCCTGGAATACTTTGATATCCGCTGATGATACGGTTGTGATCCCGGGAGACATCTCCTGGGGAATGACGCTGGACCAGGCAATGCCTGACTTTGAATTTCTTGACCGTCTGCCGGGGAAAAAAATCATCCTAAAAGGGAATCACGATTACTGGTGGAGTTCTGTGACAAAAATAGAGCGGTTTTTCGAAGAAAAAAAGTTATGGAGCATCCGGCTTTTAAAAAACAATTGTTTCCGAGTGGACGACTCCATCCTGCTGTGCGGGACAAGGGGATGGATTCTGCCCTGCGAGAATTCCTTCCGGCAATCGGATGAAATCATATTCAAGAGGGAGCTGGGCCGGCTGAACACATCTCTGACCCAGGCAAGAACTTTGCAGGCTCCGGAGGACCAAATCATCGTGGCATTGCATTACCCGCCTCTCCTTCCGACTTGTTTGGAAACAGAATTCACTAGAATGATGGAAGAATTCCAGGTGAAACGCTGCCTGTTTGGCCATATTCACGGAAATGGAAAGGAACGGGCCTATGAAGGAGAGCGGAACGGTGTGTTTTATCAGAATATAAGCGCAGACAAACTTGCTTTCAAACCCTTGCGGCTCTAAGCTGATTCCGGTTTTATACGCTTGCGTGGATTTCGGATTTAGTATATAATGACAAGAACAGAAAACGCGAGGATCCTTCTTAAAATTCCGCGAACGATAAACAAAGGAAAGCAGGTGCCTATGGCTCGGAGCATGACAGGATTTGGACGAGGCCAGGCTGTATTGGCCGATCGGAAATGCAATGTCGAAGTAAAGTCCATCAATAGCAAATATTGTGATATGCAGATCAGGCTTCCCAGAATTCTGAACGGATTGGAGACCCGCGTCCGGGAATCGGTTACGAAAGCGTTGAATCGGGGCAAGATTGATGTTTTTATCTATTATGAGGACAACCGGGACGATTCAAAAATCGTTACGGTAGACCTTCCGCTGGTAAAAGCCTATCAGCATGCGTTTGAGGAGATTGCCGGAATCATCGGGAACGAAGAGAAAATTTACGCATCCCAGATCGCAAGGATGAATGATGTCTTCCAGATCCAATCGGTTCAATTAGAGGAAGAGGAAGCCTGGGCGCTCCTGTCCGCAGCACTGGATGACGCGCTGAAAGCGATTTGTGCCATGCGGGAGAAGGAAGGAAGCGCGCTGGTCCTTGATGTCCTGGACAAATGCGCTGCGATGGAATCCTTCCGTCAACAGATATCATCCCGTGCTCCGCTTGTATCGGCGGATTATCGCATCCGGCTGCAGCAGCGGATCCTGGATCTTGCCGGGGACCTGGCGAAAGAACTCATCGATGAGCAGAGACTGGCCATGGAGGTCGCGATTTTTGCAGACAAATGCGCCATCGACGAGGAGCTTGTCCGATTAGCCAGCCATATCGAGCAATTACAGTCGACTCTGCAGGAGAATCAGGCGGTGGGGAAGAAACTGGATTTCATTTTACAGGAGATGAACCGTGAGATCAATACGATCGGATCCAAAGCGAATGACATCGCCATCACAAAATGGGTGCTGGAGATGAAGACAGAACTGGAGAAAATCCGGGAACAGATTCAAAACATCGAATAAGACCGGACAGAACAGGCAAATCCGGACAGATGAATCAAATCATACACAGAAAAGGCAGGAAAGAATGAAACTGATCAAAATTGGATTTGGAAATCTGGTTTCCTCGGAACGGATCATCGCCATTGTCGGACCGGATTCCTCCCCCGTCAAGCGACTGATACAGGATGCCAAGGACCGCGGTACGCTGATCGATGCCTCATCGGGACGCAAGACGAAATCCGTGCTGCTGATGGACAGCGACCACCTGGTGCTGTCCTCCCTGCCGACCGAGGAATTAGAAAAAGAGATGACGGAGGAATAATTCATGTTGCCATCACAGATCCATGAAGAAAAAGGGGTTGTCATCGCATTGTCCGGGCCTTCCGGGGTGGGGAAGGGAACCGTTATCACGAAAGTCCGTGAGATCGCCCCCCATATGAGACACTCCGTTTCCATCACGACCCGGCCTCCCCGGTCCGGAGAAGTGGAAGGGATCGACTATTATTTCACCACAAACGCCCGGTTCGAAGAAATGATCGCCAGAGGGGAGATTCTGGAACACGATATATATTGCGACCATTATTACGGAACCCCGAAAGCTCCATTGATCCAATGCATCGAGCAGGGGCAGGACGTGATCATGGACATTACCGTTCCGGGATCGATTGCCGTGATGGAACGGTTTCCGGAAGCGGTCAGCGTATTTTTGCTTCCTCCTTCCTTCCAAGAACTCAAGAGACGGCTGGTCTGCAGGGGCACCGAAAGCCATGAGATCCAGGAAAAAAGACTCGAAAACGCGGTGCTGGAAATAAAAAAAGCGAAATTGTTCGAATACATCCTTGTCAATGACGATCTGGAGAAAACCGCACAGCGGATTCTGGCGATTGCGGAAGCCGAGCGATACCGGTACAAGCGGCTCAAGGGAATTGAAGACGCGGTTCTTCTGAATTGATTTCCGGACGGATTTTCATCCGGATTTAAAAAATTTAAATATACATTAGCGGCAAATAAAGGTATAATACACAACTGGTATAAATTAAGCATTAAAATATAGAGACCGGAAAGACACGAATCATGTCATGGATAAGAGAAACAAATCGATTTGTTTTATCAAGTCTTAAGGAGGACTATTATGTTAGTAAAACCCACCATGGAATCCCTGCTGAAAAAAGTGGACAGCCGCTACACCTTGTCAATACTTGCGGCGAAAAGGGCCCGCCAGCTTGTGAACGGCGCACTTCCCCTTTCCACGTCCGACACGCCGAATTTTGTCACGCTTGCATGCGAAGAGATTGTCAAAGGACGGATTGTCTGCATCAAGGGAATCAAAGACATCTACATTCCGCTGCGCCCCGAAATCGCTGCCGAAAGACTGGCGTCGAAGGCTGCATTGGAGAATGCAAGATTGCAGGAAGCGCTGGATGAGACTTTTTCAAGGACCCATGTGCTGGATATTGATATAGAAGAGGACGAACTGCTGGAGGATTCCGCGGAGGACCTTCCGGAAGACATGATCGAAGAGATCGTCCCGGAGGACGATATCGACTCTCTGATCAACAAGTTCATTCCTTCTGAAGAAGAAGTGGTTCTGGATATCATCGAGGATGAGGAACTGGATTTCGAGGAAGAATACCCGGCTGAGGAGGAGAAATAGATGCCCGTCGAAAAAACAATGGAGAAAATCGTCGCGCTGGCGAAGAACAGAGGGTTTGTCTACCCCGGTTCGGACATTTACGGAGGGCTGGCGAATTCATGGGATTACGGCCCTTTGGGCGTGAACTTGAAGAACAATGTGAAAGCGGCATGGTGGAAGAAATTTGTACAAGAGAATCCCTATAATGTCGGAGTGGACTGTGCCATCCTGATGAATCCCCAGGTATGGGTCGCGTCGGGACATGTCGGAGGGTTCAGCGACCCGCTGATCGACTGCAAGAGCTGCAAGACCAGGCACCGCGCGGACAAGCTCGTCGAGGACTGGAACAACGCGAATGGCATCGAGATGCTTGCGGATGCGATGAGCTCCGTACAACTCATGGACTATATCAAAGAAAAACAGGTTCCCTGTCCGGACTGCGGCAACCATAATTTCACGGATGTCCGCAAATTCAATCTGATGTTCAAAACCTTTCAAGGTGTCACAGAAGACAGCAAAGCAGAGCTTTATCTCCGCCCCGAGACAGCCCAGGGGATTTTCGTCAATTTCAGGAATGTGCAGCGGTCTTCCCGGAAGAAAATCCCGTTCGGCATCTGCCAGGTGGGGAAATCGTTCCGCAATGAAATCACCCCCGGCAATTTCACTTTTCGTACCAGAGAATTCGAACAGATGGAGCTGGAGTTCTTCTGCGAACCGGGAACCGATCTGGAATGGTTCTCCTACTGGCGGAATTTCTGCCGCGAATGGCTGATGAGCCTCGGGATGAACCCGGAAGAACTGCGCCTCCGGGACCATAGTGCCGAGGAGCTTTCTTTTTATTCCAAGGCGACGACGGATTTCGAATATCTGTTTCCTTTCGGATGGGGAGAGCTTTGGGGCATCGCCGACCGTACGGATTATGATTTGAAACAGCATATGGAATATTCAAAAGAAGATTTATCCTATTTCGATCCCGCCACGAACCAGAAATACATCCCGTACGTCATTGAGCCTTCTCTTGGCGCCGATCGTGCGACTCTCGCCTTTCTATGCGGCGCATACGACGAAGAGGAGATCGCACCGGGCGATATCCGGATTGTCATGCATTTCCATCCCGCCCTTGCTCCGGTTAAAATCGCGGTTCTGCCTTTGTCAAACAAATTATCCGACAAGGCATTGGAAGTCTACAATGCTCTTTCTAAAAAATGGATGTGTGAATTCGATGACAGGCAGTCCATCGGCAAACGCTACCGCAGACAGGACGAGATCGGAACCCCATACTGTGTCACCTTTGATTTTGATTCCCTGGAGGACAATTGTGTCACGATCCGGGACCGGGACTCCATGGCCCAGATCCGAATCGGCATCGATGCGCTGGACTCTTATTTTACGCCGAAATTTGATTATTGAACGCAGTGAATTCGATTGCCAGCCGCAAATACATTACACGTAGGAATTATGCTTTTGTATAATAGAAATTAAAAATGTTCATCAAGGAGGAAAAAGAATGACAAAGTATGTTTACACTTTTAATGAGGGGAATGCGTCCATGCGCAATCTGCTCGGAGGGAAGGGCGCGAACCTTGCCGAAATGACAGGACTCGGACTTCCGGTACCCCGTGGATTCACCGTTACAACAGAAGCTTGCACCCGATATTATGACGACGGGGAGAAAATCTCATCCGACATCGAAAACGAAATTTTTGCTGCATTTTTAAAAACAGAGCAGATCTGCGAGAAGAAATTCGGCGACCCGTCCAATCCGTTCCTGGTATCGGTCCGTTCCGGATCCCGGGCATCCATGCCTGGTATGATGGATACCATCCTGAACCTTGGACTGACCGACAAAGTGGTGGAGGGCCTTGCAAAACTGACCGGCAATGAGCGTTTTGCCTATGACAGCTACCGTCGATTCATCAACATGTTTTCCGATGTTGTAATGAATGTCGAGAAAAAGAAATTCGAAGCGATCCTGGATGCGGTCAAAGCAGAGAAAAATGCAAAATACGATACCGACTTGTCCGCCGCGGATCTGAAAGAAGTCGTGAAACGCTTTAAAGCATTGTTTTTCTCCGAAAAAGGATATGAATTTCCACAAGACCCCAACGTTCAGCTCAGCGAGTCCATCAAGGCCGTCTTCCGCTCATGGAACAACGAAAGAGCCATTGTGTACCGCCGCATGAATGATATCCCCGGAGACTGGGGAACCGCGGTCAATGTCCAGGAAATGGTCTACGGCAATATGGGCGAGACATCCGGAACCGGTGTCGCATTCACAAGAAACCCATCCACCGGCGAGAACAAGCTCTATGGCGAATTCCTGATGAATGCCCAGGGCGAAGACGTGGTTGCGGGAATCAGAACGCCTCAGACGATCGATCAGCTCAAACAGATCATGCCGGAAGTATACAATCAATTTGTCACCATCGCAGGCACATTGGAAACCCATTATAAAGACATGCAGGACATGGAGTTCACCATCGAAAAAGGAAAACTCTTCATGCTTCAGACCAGAAACGGCAAGAGAACCGCCGCCGCCGCACTGAAAGTCGCAGTAGACCTGGTTGCGGAAGGAATGATCACCATCGAAGAAGCCCTGATGAAGATCGATCCGAAACAACTGGACGCTCTTTTGCACCCCACCTTCGTCCAGAAGAATCTCAAAGAGGCCATCGTAATCGCCAAAGGACTTCCTGCTTCTCCGGGCGCTGCAACCGGCAAAATCTATTTTGACGCCGCTGCGGCTTCGGATGCTTCCGTGAACCGTGGAGAAAAGGTCATCCTTGTCCGCTTGGAAACTTCTCCGGAAGATATTGTCGGAATGGATGTTTCCGAGGGAATTCTCACCGGGCGTGGCGGAATGACCTCCCATGCGGCGGTTGTCGCCCGTGGAATGGGGAAATGCTGCGTATCCGGATGCTCCGAGATCAAAATCAATGAAGAAGAAAAATATATCATGGATAAGTCCGGCAAACATTACAACGAGGGCGACTGGCTTTCCTTGGACGGCGCTACCGGCAATGTCTATGCAGGCTCCATCCTGACACAGGAAGCGGAACTGACCGGCGATTTCGGAAAAATCATGGAATGGGCGGACAAGGCAAGAACGCTTAAAGTCCGTGCCAATGCAGACTCCCCGAAAGATGCGACCATCGCGCTCTCCCTGGGCGCGGAAGGGATCGGACTGTGCCGTACCGAGCACATGTTCTTTGAAACAGACCGTATCTTCGCTTTCCGCCAGATGATCGTCGCAAAAGACGAGACCGCCCGCAGAGCGGCACTGGACAAGATTCTTCCGGTGCAGCGCAGCGATTTCGAAGGGTTATTTATTGAAATGAAAGGCCACCCGGTCACTATCCGTCTGCTGGATCCCCCGCTTCATGAATTCCTGCCTCAGGAAGCATCTGAAGTGGAGCATCTTGCAAAAGCGCTTGGTATTAAAAAGAGCGAACTCGAAAGCACGATCGAAAGCCTGCACGAGCTCAATCCAATGATGGGCCACCGCGGATGCCGTCTGGCTGTCTCCTATCCGGAAATCGCACAAATGCAGACCAGAGCGATCATCGAAGCAGCAATCAATGTAAACAAAGCAGGCGGATCAGTCATCCCGGAGATTATGATTCCTCTTGTCTGTGATATCAAGGAATTGAAATTCGTGAAAAATATCGTGGTGAAGACAGCGGATGAGATCATCGCCCAGGCGGGGGTGAAACTGCCTTACCTGGTGGGAACCATGATCGAGATTCCCCGTGCGGCTTTAACCGCGGACGAGATTGCAACCGAAGCGGAATTCTTCAGTTTCGGAACCAATGATCTGACCCAGATGACGTATGGATTGTCCCGTGATGATGCCGGAAGAATCCTGGAAGATTATTACAAGACGAAGATTTTTGAAAGCGATCCAACCGCCCGTCTTGACCAGATTGGTGTCGGCAAGCTGATGAAGATCGCCGTTGAAGGAGGAAGATCCACCAGACCGAACATCAAGCTCGGCATCTGCGGCGAGCATGGCGGAGATCCCGCTTCCATCGAATTCTGCCATAAGCTTGGCCTCTCCTATGTTTCCTGTTCTCCTTTCCGTGTGCCGATCGCAAGGCTTGCAGCAGCAC
>CAZJXH010000069.1:0-15586 GCA_964549475.1 uncultured Oscillospiraceae bacterium | reverse complement strand
AAATTTCTTATCCCTCTCGTTCTTCTCTTCGTTGTACAATATCTTGTCGGCAAGCTCGATTAGAAAAGACGAAAGCTCGATTTTGAGCGCGATCACCGCATTTTCGGTCATCACTCTGCCCTTTCTGACCCTTTCCAGCTCTGCATGCAGGATTTCAATCATTCGGCTGTCATCATGGCAATAAAGACAATCAATGATTTCGGCTTTTGCTTCATTGGTCAGTGCGACGCTTTTGATTTTCGTCGGATTGTATTCCGGGAAAATATCACTGAAGAAAAACGACGGCCCGCCTCCGGAGAATCTTCCCCGGCGCAGGACATCACAGGCCTGATGATAGGAGTTGTAAATTCCGTCAAGCTCCTTGGATGCAATGCCGACTCCGACGGAAAGATCAAGGTCATATCTGCTTTTCCCTTCATTGCAAAGGCTTCCGAACAGGGTCTCAAGCTGGTTCTTCAATTCGTCCCCGGGTTTGTCGATGAACAGGATGCATGCGATACGCGTTTTCTCCCGAATGACAATATAGAGGGTGAAATACGCTTCCAGAACCGCTTTGAACATTTGCATCACAATGATCGCATCCAGATTCCCTTCATAACAATCCGTGTTTTTTTTATCATTCCAACTGATGCAGATAGAAAGATACTGTTTGTCTTCCGGTATTTCGAGTTTGAGGAATTCTATTTTTTCGGAAAGGTTTCCGATGTCCTTGCCGTCCATAAGATCGCAGAAAAATATGTCTCTGAGCATTGGCAGGTTTTCTTCCATTTTTTTCCGCAATGTGTCTCGCTGGTTCTCTTCGCAGACTTTTTCCTCCCCGTTCACAATGATCCGATTCATGGATACCCCTCCTTCTCTTTGTGTTCTTCTGATGCATTATATTGTATCTGCATTATGTTGTATCTGTATTGTATTGATTATATAATTAATTTCATTATGTATAAAGCAATTTTCAATTTGATTTTTCAGCAAAATGCAAAAACATAGATATTTAATAAAATTTCATTGATTTTTCGTATTGTAAAGATATTATTATTATCTTACACTTAATCTTGTATTTGACGAAAACAAATTATTCCGGAGGAGATATCCCATGAAATTATTGCCAATCTGTACAACCGTTCTTTCGTTTATCCTGCTGAGCTCTATCTTGACATCCTGTGATCTTTCAGTAAGAAATCCCGGATCAACGGCATCTTCAAACAGCGGAGGGGAATCACAGCCAAAAGGCGGCAGCGAAAGCATGTTATCGGCAAGCTCGGGCACGTCGGCTGTTCCGGATTCCCGGAAATATGACCTGATGAACGATGGCATGGGCATTACCTGCAATGATATCTCGAGCCTGACAAACGAGGTGCTTGATGCATTGAAGAAAGCAGGATTTGAATATATTAAAATACATGTTCCCTATCCTTTCGAGGCAAATGGGTCAACGATAACAACCAATTATCTGCATGCCAAGCTGGCAATGAAAAAGATCAAAGAACATGGAATGGCTGTCCTTGCACAGTCTTTCACTCCAGGCGGAAACCGTTACGACAGCAAAACGGGAACCATTGGATGGTTTTCAAATCTTCCTGATGTCTACTCTAGTTTTGACGATCCCTATTTTTACAAAATTGCGCGCGCAGGATGTGAATACATTTCCCGCGATCTCAAGGACTATGCCACCCACTGGCTTGTAACAAACGAGCCCGATATTAATGTTTTTACCGGGAGTATGACCATCGACCAGATATCCGCCTATATCCTCGCCTGTGCAGAAGGACTCGATTCCGGAAATCCCGGTGTGAAGACCGGTGTGAATCTGTTTGTATCGGTCAATCCGTCCTATAGTCTCCAAATTGTTAAAAATATCTATAAAACCGGAACTCCGCTGGATTTTCTTGGCCTTGACAGCTATTTCGGAACGCTTGTGGAAGGAAGTCCGGAATCCTGGTCCAATTATATCGATCAGTTCTATGCAGCATCCGGCGCTCCGATTCTGATCACTGAATGGGCATATTCTTCCGCAGTATATGATCCGTCCTTGGTAAAAGCAAACAGCGGACTTAAATACAACAGCGATGTCTGCCGCAACAAAAAGTTTTCTTTTGAGTGGGCCGGTCACGAGCGGAACAAAGAGACCCAGGCAGAATATGTCACCGCATGCATGAAAATATTTTCAGAGCACCCCGCGGTTATCGGATCTTTCTGGTTTTGCATCCAGGATTTTGATGGTCCCTGCTGGGAATGCGGAGAGATAAAATGCCCCATGAACAGCGAGTGGGGAATGCTTCGGTCCGATAATACGGCAAAGCCGGCGCTTGACGCCTATGTCAAAGCGATTCATCAGTTTTATAAAAAATAGTTCGGATTGCAAAATGGGATCAATAGAAAAGAATAGAATAGAATAGCATAGCATAGCATACCATAGAATAGAAAGGAACACGTCGAATGAGAAACGGCATCACGGTAGCAGGAAATATGATCGTGGACAATATCTTCCCCATCAACGGTTATCCGAACGCCGGCAAGCTCACCACCATATCCGACAATATCCAAGCCGCCACCGGCGGCATTGTCTGTAATGTGCTGATCGATCTTGCAAAATTGGATCCGGTGCTTTCTTTGCAGGCACTTGGAGCCGTTGGCAACGATCCGGAAGGCGACCTGATCCTTGGGTCATTGAACCAGTATCCCGGAATTGACACCTCATCCCTGATGCGATTCGGAAGGACCGCATTCACAAATGTGATGAATGACGTCTTGACAAATCAGAGGACGTTCTTTGTGTATCGCGGGGCGGGTTCACTTTTCTGCGAGGACCACTTCGACTGGGATGCAGTCCATTCAAAAATCCTTCACATCGGCTATATTCTTCTGATGGATACACTCGATTCATACGACGATGTATACGGAACGAAAATGGCCAGGCTTCTCGCCCATGCACAGAAGCGGGGAATCAGAACATCCATCGATATTGTCACTGAAATCGGGGATCGATATACATCAGTGGTTCCTCCCGCATTGAAATATACGGATTATTGCATCATCAATGAACTGGAAGCACAGCAATCCACTGGGATTTTACTGCGCGACGGGAAAAACAATCTGTTGATAGAAAACATTCCTTATGCGTTGGAAAAATTATTCAAGCTCGGTGTTTCTACCTGGGCGGTGATTCACTGTCCAGAAGGGGGGTTCGGATTGGATCAGATGGGAAATTATGAAACGATCCGCAGCCTGGTTCTTCCTTCCGGCTATATAAAGGGAAGTGTCGGCGCAGGAGATGCATTCTGTTCGGGGGTTCTCTATGCCGCTCATCAGGATATGTGCCTGCAGCGGGGAATCGAACTGGGAATCGCCTGTGCCGCCTGTTCTCTGAGTGCCGGCAATTCAACGGATGGAATGCGCAGTTTCCGCGAAACCATGATGCTCTATCAGAATATGAGATAACGCCACACCCCATGCACCTCTTAAGCAGGAATACCCTCATACCGGCTGTCCGGTATGAGGGTATTCTATTATGCCTCTCTAGAATAAATCAATAATCAATCGGCCGTGCTTATTCCACATCCTGCAAAGCGGCATAGCCTTCTTCCCCGGTACGGACCTTGATCACATTCTCCACATCGTACACGAAGATTTTGCCATCGCCGATATTGCCGGTATAAAGCACTTTTTTAGCGGTTTCGATGACCGTTCTGACCGGAACCTTGGCGACCACGATTTCAACCTGCACCTTGGGCAGCAGATTCATTTCCATTTCGACTCCGCGGTAGAATTCTGTCTTACCCTTTTGGATTCCGCATCCCAGAACCTGGGTCACGGTCATCCCGGTGATTCCGATTTCGTTCATCGCGGCTTTCAATATTTCGAACCGGCTTTGCTTGATGATGATATCGATCTTGGTAATTTTCACATCAGAGGCAAAAGACACCGCAGGTCTGGAAACAAGCTCGACCGGAACGGCCTGGTCCATACTGACAACCGGAACGGCTGCGGATACTGATTTCGGTTTTTCGATGATGACGCGATTTTTGAATCGGGCCAGCTGCTTGACTTCCGCATTGTCCGAGGAATCATAATCCAGCTCGGATCGGATCAGCTGGCTGTCCGGATAGGCAAGAACACCCATTTCCGGAACATCAAGACCTTCCAGTTCATCCTCCGGTTTCACTCTCAGTCCCCATACTTTATCAAGAAGTTTAAAGAACAGGAAGGACACACCGAATCCCCAGACAAAGAGGACCACAACGGCGATCAGCTGTGCGACCATTTGAGAACCATCGCCGAAAAACAAGCCTTTCACTCCGCCTGCGACTCCGTTGACCCCGTCGCCGTAAGAACCATCCGCGAACAGTCCGACTGCAATGACGCCCCAAAGGCCATTCACGCAGTGAACCGAAATCGCACCAACCGGATCATCCAGCTTCAATTTATTCTCAACAAACGGTACTGCAACACAAACCAGGATCGCGGCGATGAAGCCGATGATGAATGCCGAAATTCCGTTGACAAACGCGCAGGGAGCAGTGATCGCAACCAGACCGGCCAATGCTCCGTTGGCTGTCATGGAGGGATCAGGCTTTCCGTATTTGATCCACATATAGAACATAGCGACCAGCCCGCCGACTGCGCCGGCAATCATGGTGTTGGTGGCAACAACGGCGAGTCTGAAATCAGATGCATTGAGCGTCGACCCTGCATTGAATGCAAACCAGCAGAAAAACAGGATGATCGTACCGATAATCGCCATTGGGATATTGTGCCCCGGCATCGCTCTGGAGCTTCCGTCTTTTTTAAATTTACCGATTCGGGGACCCAGCACAATCGCCCCAGACAGCGCAAGCATACCTCCCATGGAGTGGACAACGGCTGAGCCGGCAAAATCCACGACACCATGCCCCAGCCCGAAGTTCTTCCCGAGTGTTGCAAGCCATCCGCCGCCCCATACCCAGTTTCCAAAGAAAGGATACAGAAACATTGAAATGAAAAACGAGGTGATCACCATAGCAGAGTATTTCACTCTTTCCGCCATCGCCCCTGTCGGAATGGTCACGGTCGTATCCATGAACACCATCTGGAAGAAAAACAATGCATAAATTCCTGCATCATAAGTCCCCCCCAGGGCAAATCCTTTCAACCCCATAATCCCGCCAAGGCCTGGAATGGAAAGCATCACGTCCAGTACGGATCCGCCGGATCCCAGATTCACCGTACCGCCCGAACCGCCGAATTGTATGGCAAACCCTACGAGGAAATAACCGATTGCGCCGACGAGAAAAACCATAAAATTCATCGTCATGGTATGCGCCGCATTCTTGCCCCGGCACAAGCCTGTCTCCACCATGGCAAAGCCGCACTGGAAGAAGAACACCAGAAATCCGGTAATCATCACCCAGATGAAATTCGCACCAAAATAGGCTTTGTTCGCTGTTGTTGCGACATCAGTCAGTGTTTCACTGCCTGTGGGAACCACATAAGAGGCGCCTGACGGGTCTGCTCCTGCCGCAGATGCGGTGACCATATAAATGGACAGGATCACCCCGATCAGGAACAGCATGCTTAGTAATTTTTTCAGTCTTTTTCGTTTCTTCCCTTTTTTCATAGAAAAACCTCCATCCAACCACCTTCGTTGGCGGTAAAAATCATTCGATCGAAACCCGGCGGAAAATTATTCATCCGTCTTTTGACACGGAAAATTATTCATCCACCTTTTGACACGGTTTTTGGCCCCTTTTCTTTTTTGAAATTGCTCCAGGAGAATCTTGACGTGGTCTTGTATAATTCAATTTTCAGCTTTCGAACAGAAAGATAGTATCGAACGCCAAGGAATGCAACCACCACGCCGAAGATCACGCCCGGTATCTGAGAGCCTAAAACCGGAAAATGGATGTCATACATCAGGCTGAAAACACTGAAAACGGCTCCTGAAAAAATAATGACAATGGATATTATCGTAAGCAGGACAATTGCCGTGACCTTGCTTTTTTCAACCTCGGACCCCTTTTTCTGATTTTTCATCGGATCACCTCCTTTCTTCTATGTAAAAAATGGAACATAGGGACGGTTCTTTCATTTCATTTTTTGCAATTTCTATTATCGTTTCTGTCATTTATAAAAATCAGTCATATTGTTTCTTTTCTATAGAATCATTGTCACACGCTTTCACTTTTCCAATAAAAAAGGGGTTTTGTTCAATTTGCTGTCTCGCATTTCGAACAACGACCCCGTTGTCATTTATCCTATTTATTTATTATTATGAATTACTATAACATTTTTCTTGCAATATCGCAAGAAAAAAATCAAAAACAGAATGCACAAATTATTCCAGCTGACCGGGGAGGTCCTGATTGTATTTTGTCACATACAGACATACAACTTATGATATAATCAGATCAGATCAGATCTTATATAAAGGAAGAAAGCGTTTCTTTCTTAGTTGAAAAGAAACGTCAGGGGATTTCAAATGAAAGCAATCATTACCGGCGCAAGTTCCGGAATCGGCCGCGACATGGCGAAAATCTTAAGCGGCATGGGGTATGACCTTATTTTGGTTGCAAGGAGAATGGACCGGCTCGAGAAACTGAAGCAGGAGCTTTCAACCGATGTGCAGCTTTTCTCGCTTGACCTTTCCATCGAAAATTCGTGTTTGGAGCTGTATGATGCCGTCAAAGGACAGGAAATCGATGTATTGATTAACAATGCCGGATTCGGCGTTTTCGGAGATTTTGCTGAAACAAGTCTGGAGTCCGAGGTTTCCATGATTCATGTCAACATCTGTGCGCTTCATATATTGACCAAATTATTCCTCAAGGATTTTAAAGCGCGGAATACCGGCTATATCCTCAACGTCGCCTCGGCCGCCGCCTTTCTCCCAGGTCCGTCGTTTGCAGGGTATTATGCGACGAAAGCCTATGTTTTACGATTGACAGAAGGAATCCATGAAGAGCTCCGCCAGGCAAAAAGCGGCGTTTATACCGGGGCGCTCTGTCCGGGTCCTGTCCGAACCGAATTCGACAAAGTGGCAAACATCGGGGAAGGGGTCCGGGGTCTTCCCAGCCGTTTTGTCGCTTCGTATGCGATCAAAATGATGTTCAGGCGCAAAATGGTTATTGTACCGGGATTCTCCATGAAAATCGCCCATCTGTTCGCGAAATTCTCCCCCGAAAAATTTCTTCTAAAAACATCATACAAGGTGCAGAACAACAAATGACAATCGTTTTCGCTCCAAGCTCCGGTTCACTTATTAACGAATAGCATAACGGTAAACGCGACTGCCGCAGATATTGCCATCAGTACAAGAATCAGAAGAAAACCACGAGGAAAAGGCCGGCTCAGAAGAACCTTGCTTTTTACTTGATAAACGGTTGAAATCAAGCCGCCGATTACTACAATCAGCATCAGATCCCAGTTTGATGCCGTAATGGGATCCTTCAGATCCAGGCCCCGGATGACAACATCGAAAAGCACCGCAAACAGCATGAACCGGGCCGTATAAGCGTCTCCTTGATAAACGACAGCTTTTGTTCTTTCGTCGACCACACCGTATAAAGGAACTTCTTTGTCTTTCCCTTTGTCTTTGTTTTTATAAATCATTTCTTTCGTCCTCCTCCAGGTAGAATAATTCTTCAAACTTCTTGTGCAAGCACCTTGACAGGATCAGCGCCAGTTTAGCAGTTGGGCAGTATTGCCCGGTTTCAATGGATCCTATTGTCTGCCTGGTCACTCCGGCCATGACCGCAAGCTGCTCTTGTGAAATATTGTTCTCCGCCCGGGCAACTTTCAACCGGTTTTTCATTTTTGCTTTCTCATCCAACACAACACCCCCCTTGATGAGTCAAGAATATCATAGCTGCATTATAATGTCAAGTATACTTTGCATTTTGCGTAGTTTTATTTGCATCCTATTTCTTTTTATTTCTTCAATATTGGAACGGACCCGATCTTTCTATTGTTAAATTGTAATTACACGTTGTACAATATGCTGCAGTCTTCACAATATGGTATAATATACAAGCATACTTCATTTTTTGAGACAGCATCTTCACAGCAAATATACACGGCAGGTCGCAGTCAATGCCAGGCAGACGTGCCGCTCGCTCCCAATCGGTTTTTGAATGGATATCCGTTCTGTTTTTCCGATAAACGGAAAGAAAGCAATTCGGCGATCTGACAATCCGTTTCTTATTTTCTGTTGAAGAGAGCCGCTTAGCCGCATGGTATGGAGGATAATACAGTATGAGCAGAATTTTAGTGGTTGATAGCGAACGGAATGTTCGCATTGCATTGTGTGAATTCCTCGAGAAGGAGCAGCACAAGGTTGATGTTGCCGAAAGCGAATCCGTTGCGGTAGATAAGGTTTCACAGAATGAATATGATATTGTCATAACAGGCAGCATCTGTCCAAAAGAGTTTGACATGAACCTGCTCGAAACAATCCATTCAAAATCCAAGACAACGCAAATCATCATTCTGTCAGAAGAGCCCGATGTCAATGCCGCCATCAAGGCCGTCCGGCTTGGAACGGACAGTTTTTTTAAAAAACCGCTGCAAAAAAAGATTTTAGCAAAACCCATAACGGATACGAACAAAACCGATCTGTTGTATGTGACCAACAATATTTTAAAAAAGCGCAACCTGCTTTATCAGAAAAAATTGGAAGATACTGTCGCAATGAAAACCACCGCCCTGCAAGAAGCAATGCAAAGCATCATTTCATTGCTGGCTTCTGTTGTCGAGGCGCGTGATCCGTTCACCGCAGGGCACCAGCGCAGAGTCGGGAATCTATCCGCCATGATCGCAGCGAAAATGGGGCTTGACAGCGACACGATTGACTATATCCGCATTATCGGATACATTCACGATATCGGAAAAATCGCCATTCCCGCTGAGATATTATTCAAGCCGGGGAATCTGAGCTGGGTCGAGATGGCCATGATCCGCAATCATCCCCAGACCGGATATGATTTACTAGAAAAGGTCGGGCTTCCTGAAATCATCGGCAAGACCATCTGCCAGCATCATGAACGCTGTGATGGAAGCGGATACCCCAATCAGCTGATGCAGGATGAAATTACCATCGAAGCTCAGATCATTATGATTTCGGATGTCATCGAAGCAATGATATACCCCCGTACCTATCACCCGGCTTTTGGATTGGAAGTGGCTTTGGGGGAGATCAATCAGCATTCCGGCACGCTTTTCAATCCATCCGCGGTTGCCGCCTGCACAGAATTGTTTTTAGTCGATCATTACGAAATTGATGAAGTTGCCTATCAAATCAATTTTCCAATCAAAAACACACTGTAATTCCAGACAGAGGTAATTTGAATGGCAAGAATCGCATTTTATACGCAAGCATATAATAGCGAAAAGTATCTGATAAAATGTATCGAAAGCGTTCTCCATCAGACTTTCACGGATATCCGGTACTACATTTCAGACAATGGTTCCACCGATGGCACAAGAAGCATCATCAGGGAATATGCCGGAATGGATCATCGGATCGAACCGATTTATATCGATGACAACAGCCTTGTCGGAACCTATAATTTCTGTTTCAGAAAGATCTATGCCGACAACCACGAATTCCTGTGTGTTCTGGACCCGGATGACTGGTATGAGCCTGCGTTCGCCGAAACGGTTCTGGCCGTCCTTGATGATACAAAAATGGATTTTATCCTCTGTTCCTCCCATTTCATCCGGGAAGACACAAAGGAAAGAATCGGCATTCGAGGGTGTAAAGAAACATCGATTGTACGCCGGGGCGGGCTGGCAAAAAATTTTCCGTCCCTCTATCCTTTTTATCGGACTCTTTGGGCAAAAGTCTATCGGATCCGTATTTTGAAGAATCATTCGATTTATTTAACGGACGAAATCGATTACGGCAATGACACATTGATGGTTTTTGATTATCTAAAGCACATCAACGGACTTGTCGCAATAAAAGAGCCACTCTACAATTATACCGTAAGAACCGCTTCGGATTCGTCCCGCTTTCGCCCCGAAATATTCAATGACGATCTTTTCGTCTATCGCAAAGCCTTGGAATACCTCTCCCAGGAGCGCGATGAGTCTCAAAACAACCGGATGTTTGCCGCTGTCATTTTTTTTAATGCCATTCTGGATGGAATTCAAATGTTCGTGACCGCATCCTGTCTGAAAAGGGAGAAAATCCTCCGTATTTCAGCCGTCTTTGCCAATGATGCCACGCTTGCTATCTGGGAGACCCTCCTTCATGCGCCTGCGGAGTATCGGCAACGGTACGGACTGGATGATTTCACAGTAAAAATCAAAGCCACTCTTTTTACTGCTTTGATCGCGATTTTCGACCGGACCTGCCCCCAGGAGATTTATCAGCTGCCGGTATTCCCCTGCCCTGCGGTCCGACATTTTTTGGATTCTCATTCCGTTTAATCTGTGATGTGCGTCTGAGGTATCGAAACCAATTTCATTCTCGGCAACTTCGAAACGGCTTATTCTTTATTAAAAGGGATGCCCGATACAGATAAAAATGTGCTTTATCTGAGTATGGAAGTCTTTCTAACCATCGCACTGTCAAAGGAAAGTGCTCTGCTGGCAGCTGTTTATGAAAAATGGCATTCTCATTTCAACGAAAAGCAGATACGGTTTATTTTCACCGGGAATGAACTTCTCCGCTGCATTGACCACAGCGAATGGCTCCATTCTTATCCCGGGATTGTTTCGTCTTTGCTGTCCGGGAACTACCCGAAGACAACCGGGCTTGTGTTTGAAGCCTTGGATGTGGAGGAGGATCTGCCGGTTGCACTTGTTGATGTTTTGGACCAGACACTTTTATACACTGCCTCAATATCATTGGACAGCGAGATGTATTTGTATGCAAAAAAGGTCCAGGCCCTGGTTGCTTTGGAAAAAGGGGATCGCGAATCCTATGGCAGTATCATGGCGGAATTGGATCAACTGTCTTAGCTCTTATGAAATCCGTTCTTTCAAATACGCCATCTCGATATCATCCGGTGTGATTTGCTCATACTGCCGGATCAGATCCCATGCCTCTCTCGTTTTCTGATTTTCGATCAGCAATTGGATATGGTCCTTGAATTGTCTCTTCAATTGCTGCATTTCTGTGTTTTCATCCGCTGCAGCAGCATCGTTTGTACCCTTTGCGATATCCGCTCCCGCATTCATCGTTGTCTGGATTGCGGCTTTGTCCAGATTCCTTTCATTCTCCAGTTCCTGTCGGATAATCTCTATCCCTTTGGCGGAAGGAAGCTCTGTTGCCGCATTTTCCAGGTATCGGATATATTCCATGGAATCCTTGTTTTTGATTGCCTTCCCTTTATATAGATACCGCAGAAAGGCTTCCTCTTCGTGGTTTGTCATGATGTGGTCTTCTGCTTCAATCATTGGTTCATAATACTTTTTCAGTTCATCCAGTTTATTCATTTTCAGAAATATATGCGCAGCGCTCCCCAGGAGTTCCTGCTTCTGTTCCCTGTGTTTGATTTTTCCACAGTAGCCGTAGGCGGTGTCGTATTCTTCCCTTTCCGCATGGATGGCTGCCAGATCCCGGTATACTTCCTCGTAACGGCCGACGGTGTAGTTCAATACAGCGGCATTGCGGTAAAATTCCAATAAAGAAAGATAGTTTTGATACAGTTCAAGAGATTCTTCTTTCTTTCCAGCCAGAAATTTGATTCTGCCTGCAAAAAAGAACAGATCGATATCTTCCTTTGTAATTTTCAGCGCTTCATCGCAAATCGCTTCTGCAGCCTTGTATTGATTCGTATTGATATACGCTTTGATCAATTGCAGATAGACATAGACAAACGGACTCCATTCCGTGTGCTTCTCTTTTACCAGATGATAGGCTTTCAACGCCGGCTCGACTGCCAGCTCATGATCCAGATGCATCCAGTAGGTCAGGGATAGATTATACCAATAATAAATATTTTGAGGATCCTTTTTCAATTCCGCCTTCAAGATGGATCCGTTTCGTTGGAATTTTTTTTCCATAAGCTCTTTATCGGTTGACAGATAGCCATAATGGACCAGGGTGGAGGAAATAATAATATAGGGGGCCTTCGGGCAGGATTGCTCGTGTATCGCGCCTTCGAAACGGAAATCCTTGGAAATTCGGAAGAGGCGCGGGGATAAAAATGTTGGTGTATTCATTTGGTCCTTCTCATCGGCGATGTTTCGAACAGACAGCAGCCCCGTACTATATTTTTCACTGTTGTCTGACGCCAGGAATCCAATGATCGCCTGGGCATTTTCCAAAATCTCATCGCCATCGACCATGAGACCCCATTCCCCTTTCGCATAATCCAGTGTGATGTTTCTGATTTCTGCGAAGTCATTGTGCCATGGATGATAATAAACCTTGTCCGTATATTTTTTTGCTATTTCTACCGTGTTGTCCGTAGAGCCGGTATCCACAATGATCAATTCCGGCCGCAGCGCCGCAGTCAGCGGGGTTAGTGCCTGAAGGCACCGGTCCAGGAATTTCGATTCGTTTTTTACCATCATTAGAATGCTTAATTTCATTTTTTCTTCCTCCGCTATTTCTATAATGAAAAAATCTCCCGTGCAAGTCTTCTGAAATTGCTGTTCCTCACAATTTTTTTCGTCATGATTTCCTTGTTGATGCAGACAGACTCCTCTTCTGGGTTGGTCCTCCCGCGGAGTTTGTTTTCATACATGTTTTTTTCCGCATTTTCATAGATTTCCCTTATCTCCTGCTTTTCTGTATTTTTCGTTTCATGCCCAAAAGAAATCGAAAGCTCGATCCCATTGATATTATCATGGAGAATCTGTTCATGGATCCGCTCAATGATCTGTTCCGCTGCAGCGGCCTCCGTTTTAGGCAGCAGGATCACAAACTCATCGCCTCCGACCCGTATGATGATATCGTTCGTCCTGCATCCGCATCGAATTCCTTCAGCCGCTTTCTTCAGCAGTTCATCGCCCATCCTGTGCCCGAAAAAGTCATTGACAAGCTTCAATCCATTGACATCGCCCATGATGAGGGTCAACGGAAGATTTTTTTCCACATCGAGCCGGACAATCTCCTGTTCATAGAATCTCCGGTTATACAGACCGGTCAATTGGTCATGATAGCTCAGATAGAGCATTTCGTCCTGTTTTTGCTTCTGCTCGGTAAAGTCCCTGAATATAAGGACCACACCGATGATTTCTCCGTTTTCCCGCATAATGGGAGCGGCGCTGTCTTCAATCGCCCGTTCGGTTCCATTCTTCGATACAAGAATGGTATGGCTTGGCAGTCCTTGCGTTTTTCTGCTTTCAAGCACCTTCTCCACAACGCTTTCGCACGGTTTCCTTGTAAACTCATTGATGATATGAAACACTTCATGGAAAGATTTTCCTTTTGCCTGTTCTTGTGTCCATCCGGTCAGCAGTTCCGCGACACGGTTCAAAAATACGATTTTGCCATTGCCATCGGTGGATATCATTCCGTCGCCGGCCGATTTCAGCGTTGTTTCAAGCAAGTCTTTCTCGCGTTCCACCAACGTTTTTATTCTTTTCTGGCTTGTGTCGCTTTTTATCTGTGTCATCTTGATACTCCATCCAAAAAATCTCTGTTCATGGATTGACGGGTGACTTTATTCTCATACTATATATAACGTCGATTTAGATGAAATCTTTAATGATATCTTGGCCGGAGAAATGTATTTACAATTCTGCTTTTGATAAAAAATACATCCTGTCGAAATCGAGAGGATGTATCCGTTCTTTTTTTATTTTTTGTCTTGTACTGTCGGCAATGCCGGTTATTGAATGGCGTCCAGCAAAGCGTCCTTGATCCTGGTTAATGGAATCTGGTACCGGACTGCGCCGATGTCATAAGCGACCTTTGGCATGCCGTACACAACGCTTGACGCCTGATCCTGCCCGATTGTAAGAGCACCCTGTCCTTTCATCGCCAGCAGTCCTTTCGCGCCGTCAGAGCCCATTCCTGTCAGGATGACGCCTATGCACTGCGTATCACGGATCTGGCTGATGGAGTTGAACAGCACATCCACCGACGGGCAGTGCCCGTTAACCTTTTCCCCATGCTTGCTTTCCACGTAGAACCCGCTTCCACGTTTTTTGACCTGGAGATGAAAATCTCCGGCGGCGATGAGGATACGCCCTACTTGTATGACATCTCCGTCTTCCGCTTCCTTGACTTCCATTTTGCAGATCTGATTCAATCGCTGGGAATATAATTTTGTGAATCCGGCGGGCATATGCTGCACAATGACAATCCCGGGGAAATCCCGCGGCAGATACCGGACAACTTCCAGAATCGCCTCTGTTCCTCCGGTTGACGCGCCTATCGCCACAAAATTGTACTGTTTATGGGCAGCGTCCTGGATTTTGCGGTATGCCAGCTTTCCACTGGCGGATTGGGTTTCTTTCACATTCGCCATGGAAGCGATTTTAACTTTGACCATTAATTCTTTTGCAAAATGAAACATCGCATCCGGTTTCCCAGGCTGCGGCTTGGTGACAAAATCGACCGCACCGGCATTCAGCGCCTCGAACACATTCTCACTGACCGAGCTGACAACAACAACGGGCAAGGGATATTGCGGCATAAGCAGTTTCAGAAATTCGATCCCGTTCATTTTAGGCATTTCCACATCAAGGGTCAGAACGTTCGGTTCCGTTTTCAATATGAGATCCCTCGCAGTGAATACATCCGCAGCAGTCCCGACCACCTCGATGTTCTCGTCTTTCATCAGTTCCTTTGACAGCACTTCGCGGAAAAAGAGCGAGTCATCAATAATCAGTACCTTGATCTTATTTGCATTTCCCATGTGATTTTTCCTCCTATTTTCTCGGTTTTTGAAAGATAGCCGGTTGAATATAGGAATATTGCGAGTCTTCCCTTGCAATGCTTTCCGCATGTCCGATAAAAAGATATCCTCCTGGTTCCGTCATGTCATAAAATCGCTGGATAAGTGCTTTTTTAGTTGGGCCGTCGAAATAAATCATCACATTCCTGCAAAAGATGATATGGAACTTTTTTTTAAATGGAAAGCTTTTGTTCATCAAGTTCAGGGAGCGGAAAACGACTTGTTTCCGAAGGTCTTCTTTAATCTGGTATTGCTCGTCCGGCAGTGCGGTGAAATATTTCTTGATCCAGGCAGTCGGGATGGTCTGAAGCGCAGTCGCGGAATATCGGCCTTCTTTTCCGATTTCAAGGACCTTGGTGGAAATATCCGTCGCCAGAATGGTTGTATCCCATTCGTTTTTGCTTAGCCCGAAATGATTGTCGATGATCATCGCCGCAGTATAGGCCTCTTCCCCGGAGGAGCATCCGGCGCTCCATATCCGCAGGTCGTGATCCTTGATTTGCGAGGTGAATTCAGGAAGCGCCTTGCTTTTAAGGAATTCAAAGTGCTGGTTCTCCCGAAGGAAAAACGTATGGTTGGTTGTCAGGATATTGATCAGATTGGCGACCTCATGTCCGGTCGCATCGGCCTGGACGCTGGTGAAATAGTCAGCATACGACGAAAATCCCAGTTCCTGGATGCGAAGACCGAGTCGGCCTTCCATCAATCCTCTTTTTTGAATCAGATTGATTCCATAATGCTGTTTCATATAATTT
>CAZJXH010000068.1:2008-15694 GCA_964549475.1 uncultured Oscillospiraceae bacterium | reverse complement strand
CAACTATTCTTATGCCGACTTTACCGCCGAATACAAAATGAAGCTGGATAAAATCGGTGACAAGGAAGGGTATGCGGGGGTGATGTTCCATAAGACAAAACCGAATGACACCATCGAAATGAGCGGTTACTGTCTCGTACTGAAGTCTTACGGCAGCCTTTGCCTGCAGAATTGGACAAAAACAAAAACGATGAGCCAGCTTCCTGTTACGGATCCTTACGCCTGGCACAGCTATAAACTGGCGGTAACGGGTAAAAACATCAAAATTTATATTGATGGGCAATTAAGACAAAGTATAAACGACAATTCTTTCGCATCGGGATATTTCGCTTTTACTACGGGGACTGCCGCTGCGTCATTCAAGGATTTTACAATTACTGGAAAAGCTCTGGGGAGTGCGGATACATTGGGTAAGATTTCAGACGGAAACATGGATAAGGCGGCGGCAGATACAGTCTTTATGCAGCGCGCAAAAATCGGCTCCGATGAAACGGCGGAAGAACCGGATTGGTATACGCTGATGATCTCAAAAATAAGCAATGGTGTGGCATTTTCTTCTGATACAAATACTCCGGCATATGAAACAAACAAGGAAGGAATTTATACAGGCGATAACGGGAATATTGTCATGAATGAGACAGATAGCTCTTCCAATACAAAATATGAAAACACGTTGAAAACCATTACCATAATTATTGTTATTGTTGCGGTATTACTCCTTGCCGCCGCTATCACATTGTTTCTTATCCAAGGAAAGGGAAAGAAGATTGGAATATTTTCACTCGCACTAATACTCAGTTTTGGAATTTTTATTCCGCATACTATTTCTGCAGAGTCATTCACCATTCGTGAAGATGATTATGAAAAAGTGTTTTATGTCTCTCCTCAGGGCGACGATAACAATTCAGGTACTATAGAAAAGCCCTTTCAATCCATCCGGAAAGCAAAGAATGTGGTGAAAAGCATCAGCAAGAACGCAAAAAAAGATATTGCCGTTGTATTACGCGAAGGGCTCTATACTTTAGGATCGACACTGACTTTTGATGAGACCGACTCTGGACAGAATGGTACAAATATCCTATACATGAGCTATCCTGGCGAGCTTGTTACGATTAGCGGCGGTATGCGCGTTGATGGATGGGAAGATGCTGGAGGCGGGGTATGGAAGGCGAAAACCTCCCTGACTGTCATGCGCCAGCTGTATATCGATGGAATCCGGGCAACCATGGCACGTTCTTCACGCATTCCTCTGGAACTTTTAGGCTATGACTACAAATCGAAAAAAATCATTGTGAATTCGGAGGATGTCAAAGACATCACAGGCGGCGAGATCCTTTTATATCAAGATTGGACACAAAAAACAGCCTTGATAAAATCCATCGATTCTGTTTCAGACAATCCCGTTATCAAGGAAATCACTCTTTCTGATTTCGATGCAGATTGCCTCTTCACACAGTCAATACCCGATATTATGAACAGCTGCACCAAATACATTCTGCAAAATTCAAAAGCATTGCTTGACGAAAAAGGAGAATGGTATTTTGATGCAGCGGAGCAGACAGTATACTATATTCCTCGTGATAGTGAGAATATGAAAACCGCGTCGGTTTATGCGCCCGCTCTGGAAAGTGTGATCAAAATCCGTGGAACAAGTATTGAAAATCATGTAAAAAACCTCGTTTTCAGAGGAATCGTCTTTGAATATTCCGGCTTTAACAAAATTGCATCCACCGGATTTGTTGAATATCAGGCAAACCACTTTCTTACAAGAAAAGACGGAAACATCTATCTTATGGATGTACCCACTGCTACAATCCATATTGAAAATGCAGATAATATCCGAATTGAACGCTCCGTTATCCGCCATTCCGGAGGCTGCGGCATCAATGTTTACGCATCGGCAAGTAAAAGTACAATCGACGGCTGTACAGTCAATGACATTTCCGGTAACGGCATCACGGTCTCCCCCTATGCTACAGACAAGTTGCCGGGCAACCTCTATTTGCCGGAAAATCCGGACCTTACCGCTGTTCATAACATTGACATCACAAATAATGTCATTTCATGGTCTGGGCAGGAATTCAAAGGG
The DNA here is from genome assembly GCA_964549475.1 of uncultured Oscillospiraceae bacterium. GTDB lineage: Bacteria > Bacillota > Clostridia > Saccharofermentanales > UBA5734 > JBBQKF01. The sequence goes on along the minus strand of CAZJXH010000068.1, from coordinate 13,605 downwards.
GCTGTAGCTTTGTGCAACGTTCTGGGCTATGAGATCCTCATGCGCAATAACGAGATCGCCTATGCTCCCGGTTGTGGAATCAGTAATGGCTGGGGCTGGTCAACCAGCGATTTTGTCGTAAAAGAAAATACAATCGCTTATAACGACATTCACCATATCGGCATGTCCGTTGTGGATTTAGGTGGAATCTACAATCTGAATGCCCAGATCGGAACCCAGATCCGAGAAAACTATATCCACGACATCCAACGGGCCGGAACTGGCCGCGCAGGCGCTCCGGTCTACGGACTGTATCTTGATGAGGGCACAAACAACATGATTGTTACCGGGAATTCTTTAGTCAACTGTTCTGACAATCAAGAAGACATTCTCTTTCATGAAACCGGCGGCAGTATTTATTCCCTGGGGAACGATTACAGCAATGCCGTTGTTAAAAATTCCGGAGTAGGGAAGGCCTATCGGTCGATATCACTGAAAAAGCAGTCCTCTGTCGGAACCTCTCTTGTGTCCAATACCTCCTTGAGCCAAGCTGGTGAAGGATTCAACGGCGAGACAGGAATGAGAATCACCCCTAAAAAAGACATCGTTGTCAAAGCACTTGGCCGCTTTTACATGTATGGCAATTCGGAGATCCATCAATTGACGATTTATAATGCCACTGACGGTAATATGATCACTGAAGTGTCTATCAACATGGCTCAGGGCACGGTTGATTATAATGGGCTCAAATACATATCCCTGCCAAAATCCGTATTGTTGAAAAAAGATGTTGAATATTTCATCACATCATCTGAAAAAAAGGGCGGCGACCTGTGGCTGGAACGGATGTGCAAAGTGATTTCCAATGAATCGGTTTCAGTCAACGGCAATGTAATCAAAACAGACAATGAATTCACTGCTCCGCTGCGTCCCGGTACAGGTTATACCGCCGGTCCCGTCAACCTCCTGTTCGAAAAACAGGAATAGCACAATCAATACAAACTTTACTGCAATATACTGAAAATATGCTTCAAATTTTCTGCTGGAAAGGAATAACATATAATATGAAACCATTGCCATACCGAGAAGTACACCTTGACTTTCATACAAGCGAGCTGATAAAAAACGTAGGCCGGGACTTTGATAAAAAACAGTTCCAGGAGGCGATCCAACTTGGCCATATCAATTCTATCACCGTGTTCGCAAAATGCCATCACGGCATGTTCTACTACCCATCGAAACAATTCCCTATGCACCCCTATCTTAACAGAAATCTGCTGGGAGAAATGATAGACGCCTGTCATGAAATCGGCGTCCGCATTCCGGTATATCTATCTGCAGGCTGGGATGAAGCGATGGCGAGAGAGCATCCTGAATGGAGAGCGAAGGACAAATACCCGTGGACTCCGGTCATGGAACCGGGCTTCACAAACATGTGCTTTAATACGCCATATCTTGATCATCTTGTTGAGCAAACAAAAGAAGTCGTATCAACGTTCGATCTTGACGGCATCAATATGGATATCTGTATCGAGCGCTTCTGCGTTTGCCCGAAATGCATTCAAGATATGAAAGATCTGGGCCTCGATCCGGAGGATGAAAAGGATATCACTGTTTTTGCACGACGAGTTTATAAAAAATATTATACAGCCATCAATCATGCGGTTCACAGCATCAAACCGGACTTGCCGATTTTCCATAATGGCGGCCATATCAAGAGAGGCCGGCGTGACCTTGTGGAATCGAATACCCACATTGAAATCGAGTCATTGCCTACCGGCGGCTGGGGCTACGACCATTTTCCCCTTTCAGTAGCCTATTCCAGTCAATTCGGGAAAGAAATCCTGGGCATGACCGGAAAGTTTCATACCCATTGGGGCGAGTTTGGCGGATATAAAACCGAAAACGCCCTGATATACGAGTCCGCCCTGTGTATCGCAAACGGTGCAAAATGTTCTGTCGGGGACCAATTGCATCCCTCAGGCAGAATGGATGAGGCAACTTATCGCCTTATCGGATCTGCTTATAGCCGTGTGGAGGAGAGAGAAAACTATTGCATGAACGCTGTCAGGATCTGCGACATTGGATTGCTGTCGCAGGAAGCGATGTGGAACAGCTATAATCATCCTTCCGATACAGGGGCGAACAGAATTCTACTGGAAGGCAAATATCTTTACCGGGTTTTGGATGCCGAAAGCGACTTTGCCGGCTTAAAGGCAATCATCATTCCTGATCATGGAATACTTGACGAGCCGTTAGCGGATCGATTGAAGGAATTTGTAAAGAACGGAGGGAAAATCCTGGCTTCTGGCGTTTCCGGGCTTCTTGACAATATGTTCGCCTTTGATTTCGGCTGTGAATATAGAGGAAAAAACGAATTTGATCGTACCTACCTCGATTTTGATTTTGTCGATGATTTTCCGCATGCCGTCGCGGTGATGTACGGCGAACGCCATAATGCGGAAGCAAAAAAGAATACGATTCTCGCGTACGGGTACAATCCTTATTTTAGCCGTACGAAAGAGCATTTCTGCTCTCATCAGCATGCACCGGCGGATTATTCCACCCGCAGTCCTGGAATCTTCCAGGGCAAAGACGGAATATACATAGGATGGAATATTTTTGAAGATTATGCCAAAATGGGATCCATTGTAGCAAAAAAGACGGTTATTGCAATGCTTGACCGGCTCCTGGACGGGGAAAAGACATTGAATACCTCTCTGCCTGCACAGGGAATCATTACATTGACAGAACAAAAGGAATCAAATCGTTATGTCGCACACTTTCTTTATGCCGCTCCTGTGCGCCGCGGCGAAAAAATCGAAATTATCGAGGATATTAATCCTATATATGGCATTGAGGCATCCTTGAAAACAGAAAAGAAAATCAAGCATGTCTATTTGGTTCCAGAAAACGAAAGCATCGAATTTACACCCACATTGAAGGGAATCTCTTTCACTATCCCTAAAATGTGGTGCCATGCCATTGTGGTTGCAGAGTACTGATCAATGAATTATTGGTATTGAAGGAAGGACATTATGGTATGGCACAGATAAGATGTTTGGCCTTTGATTTCGGTGCTTCAAGCGGCCGGGTTCTGCGGTCGGAATTTGACGGACATGACCTTTCAGTCAGAGAGATTCACCGTTTTCAGAACGATCCTGTCTATATAAATGGAACTCTTTATTGGGACGTATTACGTTTGCTTTTTGAAATGAAGCAGGGGATCACAAAAGCCCTGGTTGCCGGAGGATTTGATTCCATCGGGATAGACACGTGGGGAGTGGATTTCGGGTTATTGGATAACAACGGGCGACTTTTAGAGAATCCGGTGCATTACCGGGATGAGCGTACGATAGGAATTCCTGAAGAGGTTTTTAAAATAATCCCCAGAGCAGAAATTTACAGACAGACTGGTAACCAGACTTTGCGGTTTAATACCCTGTATCAGCTTTTCTATCTGTCAAGATACCGTAAAGATCTGATGGAGCGGGCAGATTCACTGCTCTTTATGCCGGATTTGTTTGCCTATCTGCTTACGGGAGTCAAGCGGGTGGAATATTCCATCGCCTCTACTTCCCAGATGCTAAGTCCCCGGACTGGAACCTGGTGTGATTCCATGCTTGAGCGGCTGGGCATATGTATTGACATCCTACCGCCTGTTATTGATGCCGGTATGGCATATGGAAACCTAGGCGAGAATATTTGCAGAGAACTCGGATGTCCGGCGGTTCCTGTAATAGCTGTCTGCACACATGACACTGCTTCAGCTGTGGCAAGTATTCCTGCCCTAGATGAGGACTATCTGTACATCAGTTCCGGTACATGGTCTCTGATGGGTACGGTTAATGAAGCCCCGATTCTTACCCAGAGTGCCATGGAACAGAATATTGCAAATGAGGGAGGATTCAAACGTACGATAGGGTTTCTTAAAAACATCATGGGGCTTTGGCTTATTTCAGAAACCCGGCGTCAATGGATTCGGGAAGGCAAAGAGATTTCTTTTGCAGAACTGGAGGAATTGGCTGGGAGTTCCATCCCTTTTGTCTGTTTTATTGATCCCGACCGGGATGAATTTGCAGCCCCGGGTGATCTTCCTGCCCGTATCTGCGATTTTTGTCAGCGGACCGGCCAGACTGTGCCTCAAAGCAAAGGAGAAATAATCCGCTGTATTTACGATAGCATTGCGATGAAATACCGTTTCTCCATGAACAGCATCAAACAAGCAACCGGGAAACATTTTCCCGTCATTCATATCATTGGAGGGGGAACAAAAGACAGGCTATTATGTCAAATGACAGCCGACAGCTGCGACATCCCTGTGCTTGCAGGTCCCATCGAGGCAACGGGGATTGGAAACATCGCAGTACAGATGATTGCTCTTGGTGCGTTGAACGGGCTTGACGATGTCCGTAAAATGATCAGAGAAACCCAGCCGCTGCTGGCGTATACTCCACAAAATGCAAAAGATTATGACTATAACTATCAAAGATTTATTTCAATTATACAAGGAGACAAATAATGAGATATAAAAATTTACACCCTGCAGACCAGCTCGTTTTGATGATTGACCGGATTTACCGCGCTAAACTGACCACTACCTCTGGTGGCAATCTTTCCATTCTAGATGATAACGGCGATATCTGGATCACCCCGTCCGGTATTGACAAGGGAAGTCTGACCCGGGCGGATATGTGCTGCGTAAAGCCTGACGGAACAGTAATCGGCCCACATATCCCTTCTATAGAGCTGCCATTCCATACTGCGATTTACCAAAGTCGTCCAGATATCCATGCTGTTTTGCACGCCCATTCCTCTGCGCTGGTAGCTTTTTCCATTGTGCGTGTTTTGCCGGATGTCAATCTGCTTTCCAACACCAGTCTTGTATGTGATTCGCTGGCCTTTGCCCGATATGCTGTTCCAGGTTCAAAACTTCTGGGAGAACAAATCGCAGCGGAATTTAGGAAAGGCTATAATGCCGTGCTGCTGGAAAAACACGGAATCTGTATCGGCGCACCCGATTTGTTTGAAGCTTTCAAACGGTTTGAAACCATGGAAATCTCAGCAACCATCGAATGTTATGCAAACAAGCTTGGCACACCAAGAGTATTATCTGCATCGGAAGTAAAAAACATCCATACATCCGCTCATACCAAAATAGCTGAATTTTCTCATTCAGATATCAGTTCAGAAGAACGTGCTGTTCGACAGGATATGATTTCTTTTATACACCGTGCTTATCGGCAGCAGTTATTTTGCAGTACACAGGGTACCTGTTCTGTACGTCTGTCTGATGGATCGTTTTTAATCACTCCTTGTAACATAGACAGAGCTTATTTAGAGGAAACTGATCTGGTATTGATCAAAGATGGAAGAAAGGAGAAAGAAAAAATCCCTTCTCATACCGTTGGACTTCATGCCTTGATTTACCAGAAGCATCCCGAAATCCGTTCGGTGTTGGGTGCCTATCCCCCCCATGCCATGGCCTATGCGGTTACTACTGCGACTTTTGATTCGCGCACTATTCCAGAAAGCTATGTTTTACTAAGAGAAATCAGAAAAATCCCTTTTAAAAAGTTTTATGAAAATCATGAAGCGGTCGCCGATTCATTTTCTGCCAGAACACCGGTCCTTATCTGTGAAAATAATCAGGTACTGGTTACCGGCAGTTCCTTGCTGCAAGCCTTTGACCGCCTGGAAGTCATAGAAGCGACCGCAAGCTCCCTGCTTTTTGCCAGAGATGTTGGTAAAACTGTTTACATATCCGATACCGAGGCGGCAGAAATCGACGCAGCGTTTAACCTGAATTAGTATAGTAATAAATTGATGCTGGACCGCCCTGTTTTAAAAACAAATTCCCATCTGTACCATGCCTTTATCACAAAAACGCTTTCCTGTTTATCCGCCCTCGCGATCCTTATAAAATAATGGTATGATATAGCTACAAAACAGATAAGAATTTGAGACGAAAGTCCTGGTATTGAGGGAGTAGCCATGCAAACAAGAATAAACAGTAAAAACGGGGATGCGCTTTCTATTTTGGGGTTCGGCTGCATGCGGCTGCCAACAAAAAATGGCGACATCGATGAACCTAGAGCGATCAATATGATCCACAGTGCCATCGAAAACGGCGTGAATTATTTCGATACGGCCTACATCTATCAGAAAGGCAAAAGTGAATTGCTTCTTGGAAAGGCTCTGGCTGGTGACAATCGCCGGCAGGTGAAAATTGCCACAAAAATTCCCCCTTTTATGGTCAACAAACTGGATAATGCCAGAAAAATATTCGCAACCCAGCTTTCAAGGCTCCAAACGGATTATATCGATTATTACCTTCTTCATATGCTCACAGACAAACCCATGTTTGACAGACTGTCGGCGATAGGGGTTATGGAATGGCTGGAGGGGTTGAAGGCAAATGGGGCCATCCGGAATATCGGTTTCTCATTTCATGGTACGAAATCGGATTTTGAATGGATTGTAAAGGCATATCCATGGGATTTCTGCCAGATACAATACAACTATATGGATGAAAACAATCAGGCAGCGAAATCCGGCTTGCGGCTTGCAGCGAGTTTAGGCATTCCTGTTATTGTGATGGAACCCCTGCGCGGAGGCAAGCTGGTTACCCATTTGCCCGAACAGGTGAAGAAAGCGTTTGCGGACTTCAACGCAGAAAGATCGCCTGCAGAATGGGCATTGCGCTGGGTATGGAACCATCCGGAGGTTCATGTTGTATTGTCCGGCATGAGCGATGAGGCACAGGTCGCCGATAACATCCGCATCGCCGGGGATGCGATGCCGGACTCACTTTCCGATATGGAATTAAAGGTTTTTGACCAGGTGAAAACCATTATGCTGGAAAAGACAAAAATACCCTGTACGGCTTGCGGCTATTGCATGCCGTGCCCTTATGGCGTGGATATCCCAGGCTGTTTTTCCATTTATAACGATAAGTATCTTCTGGATGACAAATCGGCCAAGTTCATCTATATGCGCAACCTGGGGGCTATGTCGGTCAAACCGTCGAATGCTTCTCAATGCAAACAGTGTGGCAAATGCGAAAGCCATTGTCCTCAAAAAATAGCCATAAGGGACCAGCTCAAGACAGTAAGCCACGAGATGGAGGGCCTGTTCTATAAACCACTCGTAGCCATTGCCCGCAGAGTGATGAAGATAAAATGAACAATAATCGAATCAGAGCAGGGATGCTTCTGTAATATACTATACAGGGATGGAGGCGAGCCAGGCAGATAAATCGTCTATGGACCGGCCGCAAGCATTCAGGAAATCCCTCTGCTTCTTTTGCAATGGGCGACAGAAACATTTTGCCTTTTTTATTTTATTCTGTTATCACGAAAAAAGAGAATTTAAATCAATTCTCAACTGTATAAAAATATTTTATCCACCTGAAACAACAAAACGAGGGCGTAGTTTAATCAAAACTATGCCCTCCTTTTATTACGAATTCCAACATATTCCGATTATATATTAAACTAGCATTGCTTGTCAAACAAAAAAAGGCGGCATTGAAAACAAATATACGGTATATTGTTATGCTATACTGAATGCTTTTCGGTGTTAGGCGATCTATTCGCCGTCAGCATAAACGTCACGCAAGAAAGGAGCAACAGAATGCCAAGAAGAGGCGAAAATATTTATAAGCGCAAGGACGGGCGATGGGAAGGACGCATCGCAAAACCAGACGGAAAATATCAGTACGTCTATGCCAGGACGTATAAGGAAATTAAAGAAAAGAAGAAGAATTATCAAGAATTTATAAAGTCCCCCGAAGCAAAAATACCAAGCCGGACCATACGTGCAACCGAGTTGTTTGAATTCTGGCTAAAAAGTTGTATTTCAAATCAGGTTAAACCATCCACCTATGATAACTATTACTGCTGTATGCAAAAGTATGTGATTCCCTTCTTCAAAAAACCAGGAAATGAGCAGATCACGGAACTCACGGTTGCTCAATTTGCCAAATCAATCATGGATAATATTTCACTTGCCGAATCTTACAAAAGAAAAATCCTTATGATTTTTAAAACCGCACTAAGAGAAATTTTGAAAGGGTCATTCAAAATTTCTCCTATCATGGAAACCATCAAGCTTCCAAAATCAGAAAATACAGAAGTACAGGTTCTTTCTATTAAAGAACAGCGGCTTGTCGAAAACAGAATTCTGCATTCCGAAGACAGACGGACGCTAGGCGTACTCCTGTGCCTTTATACGGGGATACGGCTTGGCGAGCTCTGTGCATTAAAATGGGGGGACATTGATTTTGAATCCGGCGTGATATCCATCACGAGAACGGTATCCCGCACAAAAAATTTTCAGCCGGATAAAGATAAAACCGTGTTGCTTGTCGGTACCCCGAAAAGCAGGAAATCGGTCAGAAAAATCCCTTTGCCTGATTTTTTATTGAAATTGTCTGACGTATTCAAGCTGCATTCTGCGACAGAAGACTGCTATGTGCTTTCGGGCACCAATACTCCGATTGATCCCCGAACCTATCAAAAGCTGTACAAAAAGCTATTGCTGAGCACCGGGGTAAAATACCGGAAATTTCATGCACTCCGGCATACTTTCGCCACGCGTGCCCTGGAACTGGGAGTCGATATCAAGACGCTCAGCGAGATGCTGGGGCATTCCAATGTGTCCATTACACTCAATGTCTATGCACATTCTCTCATGGAGCAAAAAATAATTGCGATGGAAAAGCTGAACGAGATGCATGCCGCCTATATGGAACCTGTAGCATTCGCCGTCGCAGATTCCGTCATTTCTATTTGAAACGTCAGTCAATCAACGCTTTTCAGCTAGTGCAGCATAGTTTTGATTAAACTGCGGCAGGTTGTAGAACCGGTCATTCTTATTAGGGCTCATTATCCAGATTGGATTTATGCACAGTCAGCTGACAAAAAACGGGAAGAGATGTTTATATAGTGAAAGAATTATATATGCCTATCATACTCCAAAAACAGTAATCAGGCAATAATATAAAGCAGTATGACAGGGCAATCGCTTACGAAAAGAAAGAGAATAATAACAGGTGGAACATGGGTGGAATATAGGGACGGTTCTCCCGTTTCATTTTCTTCCATTTATGAAATAGAAGAACCGTCCCTATATTCCACCCATGCTCCAATACATACAGTATTCCTCTATCCGATGCCTTGCCCTATTAAAATTTCCCTCGTCGGATATATATGTTTTAGAGGTTACAGGGTACTGGTGTATGATTCTTTCTTCGGAGAAGGTAAAGGAGGTGAAATAAAGAATGGCAGATATATTGAAAAACGTCGCGGACAACGACCTCTTAAAAAGCAGATTTCTTGCATTCCTGGTTGACGAAGAAACCTTCGGCATTGAAATCAGACACGTACTGGAGATCGTTGGCCTCCAGTCAATCACAGAAATACCAGAAACGCAGGAATGCATCAAAGGCATCGTCAACCTGAGAGGAAGGATCATTCCGGTTATAGACATCAGGCTTCGCTTCAAAAAGCCTCAGAAGGATTACAATGACAGAACCTGCATTATTATAGCAAGCATCGGCGGAAAATCAATCGGACTGATTGTGGACAGTGTTTCCGAGGTTTTGACGATTCCAGAGGAAGATATTGCGAAAAAACCGGAGATTTATTCCAAAGACAGCCGAGGATATGTCAACGGTATTGGAAAAATCGGGAAGCAGGTTGTTGTGTTGATTGATTGCGAAAGGCTGCTGAACGAGGAGGAGCTTGATGCTGCGACTGAAAACAAGTAAAATCACCCGCCGCGAAGCCGAGTCAACCATGAAATGGCTTGCTCCTGCATTGACACGTAAAAGAAAGGCAATAAAAAATGAAAAAATGGTTTGAGAATATAAAAATTTCGAGAAAACTGATAATCGGATTTCTTTTTGTATCGTTCCTGGGAATTATAGTTGGCGCTGTCGGGGTTATCAATCTTATCAGCATGTCAAACAATCAGAAGAAGACATATGACCAGTGCACTTTGGGAATTGAGTATTCATCGGGAGCAGAAGCCAGCCTTTTAAAAATTAGAACTGCAATAAGAGATATCTATATTTATTATGATACTGGCAAGGAAAAATATTGTGAAGAAACATCAAAACAATTGAATGCGATTGAAACACAAATGGGCAGCTACAGCAAAACAATATCGAATAGCCAGGATCAGGCGAATTTTGATACAATGAAAGACGCATATGAATCCTATAAAGAAGTGATCGATGAAATCCTGGAAGCTACTAAATCAGGGAAATCCGATTTGGAAATCCTGACGCTGATCGAAAATGGCGCATCCACTGCCCAGAATACGGCGAAAGCGTTTGAATCTGTCGTTCAATATAACGATACGCTTGCATCTGAAAGGCTTGCCAGCGATAAGGCTTCCGCATGGACTGCAATATATATCATGATTGCCATGATTATACTATCTTTTGCTGTTGCTTTGCTTTTAAGCCTTTTTATATCCAATATTATCAGCAATCCTATTCAGAAGTTCGCAGCATTTGCCGAGATGCTGGCAGTTGGAGACATCAATGTGGACAGGATCATTGTCGAGAAGGACAAATTGCTCAGCCTCAGAAAAGATGAAGTGGGAATGCTTGCGGACTCTTTCAACAAGATGATCGCAACCACCGCCGAACAGGCACAAAAAACCCAGATGATCGCAGGCGGCGATCTGAGCACCGTCATAACAGTCAGATCAGAGTTTGACATTCTGGGGAAGGCGCTGTCCGAACTGGTGGAAAAATTCCACACTCTCGCAGTATCCATTGTTTCGTCTGCCAGCCAGGTGGATTCCGGCGCACGGCTTGTGGCGGATTCCAGTACATCGCTTTCACAGGGGGCAACCGAACAGGCGAGTTCTGTTGAAGAACTGACAGCATCTCTGGAGGAAATTACTTCCCAGACAACCCAGAATTCGCAGAACGCACAAATGACTGACGAGCTTGCAAGGAGTATAAAGACAGATGCGGAAGTCGGCAATGCTCAAATGATGGAGATGCTTCGTGCAATGGATGAAATCAATGCCTCTTCCGACAATATCAGTAAAATTATAAAAGTAATCGAAGACATTGCCTTCCAGACCAATATTCTGGCGCTCAACGCAGCAGTGGAGGCGGCAAGGGCCGGTCAACACGGCAAGGGATTCGCCGTGGTGGCCGAGGAAGTCCGGAATCTTGCGGGCCAGTCGGCCAAAGCGGCAAAAGAGACAACAGATTTAATTGAAAATTCAATCAAAAAAGTTGAGGCCGGAACGAGAATCGCGAATAAAACGGCGGGTTCGCTTGACAAAATCACGGCGGGTATCTCAAAAGCATCGGATTTAGTCAATTCTATTGCCTCGGCTTCCAATGAGCAGGCTGCTGCGCTCGAGCAGATCAATCAGGAGTTTGCTGATGAGCGACGACACCGATGTGACGACCCGTCCGAACGACCTCGACGAGCATTCCCCGAACGGCGCCGAGGACGTGGCCGACACGGGCGGCCTTGACGACCTTGACGCAGGGCACAGCGAAGAGACGCACGACGAGGCGGCTCGGCCCAGCGCTGGCGAGGCCGCGCGCCGGCTGATCCAGGAGCAGGAGCACGCCGACGTCG
>CAZJXH010000068.1:0-1998 GCA_964549475.1 uncultured Oscillospiraceae bacterium | reverse complement strand
TTCACAGGTTATCCAAAGCAACGCAGCGGCCTCCGAGGAATGCGCGGCAGCAAGCGAGGAACTTTCCAGTCAGGCCGATGGACTGAAAGAGAGTGTAAGGGTATTCAAACTGAATGCCGGAAGTGTATTGCCTGACGATGATTCCGCTTCCCGAAAACCAAAAACGGTTCATTCTGGAAGACAAAAATCAGAAAATAATCGTGCCGTGCAAGGGGCATCCAAACCGAATATCTCTTTATCAGAGAACGGTTTCTGTAAATACTAATGTGGGATGATTGTGCATTGGATTTAAACCAAAGCTCTATTAAATTCAACTGTCCTCTTTCACACACAATGCCCCGATAACAAGGTCAAGTTCGGCATCTGTCTGCAAGACCACGTCATAGGCGTAGTTGTGCAGACACCAGTCAATAATGCACCCGCGTACAAATTTAATCAGAAACTCGGCGATATACTCGGGAGCATATCCTGTGCGGAACAACTCTTGCGCCTTCGCCTGCTGCACATACAGCAGCACTCTTTGATAGTACATGCGGTCGGGATTGGTGGCGGATTTATTTTCGTCTGCCAATATATTCTTATAATACTCTGCGATCAGTGTGTTGGCTTCCTGTACAATAAAAGCGGTCTGAGTCAGCAGTACATTCTTGACCGCTTCCAGCGGGTGAATGGATTCGTTTGGCAGATTCTCGTTCAACGTGGCATCAAATAAGATAAAAGAATGATTCATTAGTTCCTGTTTTGACGAAAAGTGATGGTAGAACGCGCCGATCGAAATGCCTGCCTCGGTACAGATGTCCCGGATAGTGGTGTTTTTCCATCCGTTTTTTCTTGTGAGCCGGGTGGTCGCCTGCAGTATATTCGTCTGCGTCTTTATGGAACGGTCGTTATTGGTTTGAATCGCCATGGATTGTCCTTCCTTATGAATCTTTTCAAGCATATTATATCACATGCAAACGGCCTTTGTGAGGGGGCCATGTCCCGGTCAGAGCCTGAGTGGAACATGGGGGGAAAATATGGGGACGGTTTCTTGTGCAATATGGGGACGGTTCTTATATTTCATTTTATTTAATTTCGTTTATGAAATATAAGAACCGTCCCCATATTGCATTTTGTTTATGCAATACAAGAACCGTCCCCATATTCCCCCATATTCCAGTCCCCATATTCCACCTTGGTAAAAGCCTTTCGTTTTGTGTTGACGAAAAAATCGCATTGTGCTAGAATCAATACAAACAGAACACTGTTCGGTATATGCTGGTATATAGCAGGCATTTCGATCAGAACCCGTATGGTACGGATTAAAATCCATTTTAGAACCCGGTCAAGATTTATTCTTCTAAATACACGTTTACGATCCTTTCCTTGTCGATTTTATACCTCTTCAATACAGCCAAACAAATATAGCCAAGTAAATACAGCCAAACTAAAAAATTTCATAGAAAGCGGGGGATCATTCTTGAAAACAGATGCAAAGATTCAATCGTTGATCGACAGCTACGGCAGCTGGGTGACAGACAGTTCGGAGAACTGCGCGGGAGCCACAGCCCGGATGACAAAGGAACTGTATCCTTATCATGCCATGTTCTCACCCGTCCAGGTGAATCGTACGACCATCAAGAACCGGCTGGTCATGGCGCCGATGGGCAACATTGATATGTGCGAGGAGACGGGACGCCCGAATGACAAGATGCTGCAGTACTTTTTCGCACGGGCAAAAGGGGGCGTGGGTCTGATCACGACCGGTCTGATTCCGATCAGCCATGGAATCGACCACTCGATCACAGAGCTCGGGAACCTTTCCTATTTTCCCCGCATCGACCGCAGCCGCACGGTGTTTTCCGCCTGGCGCGATCTTGCGCAGGGCGTGCATATTTACGGCAGCAAGATCTTCATCCAGCTGACGGCGGGCCTGGGACGCGTGGGGAATCCGCAATGTCTGATCAATGAGTTGAAATTCCCGGTTTCCGCTTCGCTCAACCCGAACTTCTATATTCC
>CAZJXH010000067.1:0-15860 GCA_964549475.1 uncultured Oscillospiraceae bacterium | reverse complement strand
GCCAATCAATCACAAGTACATCACATGGGATGCCCTTTTCACGGTATTTATTTCCCACATACAATAATTCTTCCCATGTACGATAACGGTTTTTTGACTGGATTAGCCCAAGCGCCCATTTAGGAACAAGCGGAGCATAACCGGTAAGACTTGCATACCCATTGAGCAGCTTCTCTGGTGAATTCCCTGCAAGTATGAACAGATCGACTGGACCATCTTCAAGTAAAATGGACGTGACTTGGGGATTGTTTTCTCCACTCGGCTCATGCCATGACCATGGTGCAGGAGCGAGGTTGTCTCCTGATCCCCTGATCGCAATTTCCGCTTTTCCAACTGCAAACCGTGAAGCCCACGAGGAGTTTAAAAAAACACCGTATCCCCTCGATGACATCATGAAAGGAACACCTGCGTTACCGCTTCTGCGATGCGTATTCCATTGCTGCCACATGCGCCGTTCCTGATCTCTTTTATCCAGTTTTGCCATCGGGTCCTGACCAAGACCATAAATTTTTTCGTCTTCGCCAAGCTTGAAGCGTACCGTTTTTTTCCTGCCGCACACTTCAAAAAAAGTAATCTCTTCAGTCAACAATAGTTCACGGGAGCCGGAATCAAGAATTTTTATCTTTAATGGTTTAAATTCGATACACACCCTGAGCTGCTGCGTGTAAATTTCAATGCTGCTGCCATTTCGCTCATAAGATTCAAAGGGGAAAGGGTTCGGCTCTTCCTTTAAAATAACACTGCATTCATCTAAAATAACACTGCATTTATCTGTCACTGCATCGGAATATTGAATACGCAGGATATTTTGCCGTGCAAACGATAAAATGATATCGTTAGGACCGCTGTGTAAAAATAGTCTGTTGTTTTCTATTTGACAATGCTCAATGCGGTTGATTATCATATATTACTCTCCTTATCACTCTTTAACGGATCCAGCCGTAAGCCCTGAAACGATGTATTTTTGTAGAAATATGAAGACAATGACGATAGGCACAACAACTACTGTTGCGTATGCCATAAGCACATTCCATTGCACGCCCAGCTCGCCCATTGCTTTATATAAAATCAACGATAGTGGCTTCATTTCTTCGATGTTGATGAATGTCAGGGAGAAAACCATGTCGCCCCACGCCATGAACAGCGACATAGAGGCGGAAACTATTATGCCGGGATAGGATATAGGAACCATAATGCTCAAAAAGGTGCGCCATGCGCCACAGCCGTCAATGCGTGCGGACTCGCCAAGACTCTTGGGAATTCCAGTGAAATAAGTACGTACGATAATGACAGTAAAGGGAATGGTAATAGTGGCATCCGCTAGAATTACACCAAGATAATTGTTAATTAGATGAAGTTTATTAAAATTAATGAACAACGGCGTAAGGATAAGAGAGCTTGGCATCATCTGAGCCACAAGAAACACCAGTAGCATGACGCTGCTGAATTTGCTTTTAAAACGTGCGAGGCCATATGCCGCGGTGACCCCCAGTGTGATGGTAAGCAACGTGGCCGAAACGGAAATGATGACACTATTGAGCATATATTGCATGATGTCTATACCCTGTTCATCCGACATGGTAAACGCTGACAACGTGATGTGTTTGAGGAACAGAGTTGGTGCCGCAAAGGCATCGGACTGTGTTTTCAACGAGGTCATTATCATCCAATACAGTGGGAACAGGAAGATCATAGTTATAATAATTCCAATCAACGTGAGCAGGATACTTTTGCGTGATAATGATGTTTCGGTATTCATTTCATATCTACCTCCAGGCGACTGTTATAAACCAGTGGATTCTACTAATTTTCTTCTTTTGATACGATTTTTATATAAATAAGCCCCACAAGCGTTAACAGTATAAACAAAATGTTCGCAACGGCCGCGCCCTGTGAAAAGTTGTATTCACTGAAGGAATTGCGATAAGCCAGTGTTGAGAGCACTTCCGTTGAAGAACCGGGCCCTCCGCCAGTCATAACGTAAACTAGATCAAATACTTTGAATGTATAGATAAAGCCCAGTGTAAGAACGGAAACCATTGCGGGTTTCAACAAAGGCAGTGTAATGTGTATGAACCGTTGAACGGTATTTGCACCATCAATACTCGCCGCTTCTTGTACATCTTTCGGCAGTGTTGTAAGTGCTGTGGCAAGCAAGATCATGTTGAACGGAACGCCCTTCCAAACGTTGGAGATGATGATGCTTGCCATTGCGGTGTTCCCGCTTGATAGCCAGTGTACAGGTTCACTAATCAGATGCAGTGAAAGAAGTGCTGTATTGATTACCCCTATATCGCCGTTAAACATAAACTTGAATATGCCGGCAACGGCGACCATAGGCACCATCCATGCGACGACATTGAAGCCACGTAGAAATTCTGCACCTTTGAACTTTTGGCTAAAAAACATGGCCATTGCAAAGCCGAGTGGAAATTGGAACAGCAGACTCCAAAACGTGAAAACAAGGGTGTTTTTCAAGGCAACATAGAATATACCGTCGGAAAGAACCTTCTGATAAACGGCGAATCCGACAAAGCTTTTAGCGTTGCTTGAGAAGTTCATCAGGTTCACATTTTGAAAGCTCATTGTAATGTTGTAAATAATTGGTACGATTATCATCAGCACCATGAAAATAACGCCAGGTAATGCAAATGTAAGTTGTGTCATCTTTTGCGAGGCGAAATAGAACTGTTTTCTTCTCTTCATATCATGTCAACCCCACCCTTTGATATAGCATTGATTCAAATTTAGGCATGGCCACCTTATGTGTTCAGGAGACCATGCCGTTAAAACTAAACTACCTAGACAACCTGTCTATTTGATTGCTGCGATATCCGTGGCAGCTGTCTGCAATGCTTGCTGTGGTGTTACTGTACCTGAAATTGCATTTTGAACTGCAAGCTGAATACAACTGGAAATCTGTGGCCATTGTGGATGGGGACCTCTTGCTTTTGCATATGAAAGAGCCTGTAGATATACCGCCTTCGTTGCATCGTTTTTCCAGAAATCTGTAGATTCGGCGGAGTCTTTCCTTGGAGGCATATACCCGGCATTCTCACAGTATTTCTCATCGTTTTCCATTGAGACTAGCCACTTCATAAGGTTCCATGATTCAACCCTGTTAGTTTTGCTGAGAAGAATGATGTTGCCGCCTCCTATGGGTGACGATGTGTTTGTACCATTGCTCGTTGGGAAAGGTACAACTGCGTAATTGAGATTTGAATTTGCATTTTTAATGTTTACTGTCAGCCAACTACCTCCAACAATCATTGCCGATTTTCCCGTTGAAAAAAGTGAGGCGCACATGTCAGCTTGCGTCATAGAGATAAGGTCTTTACTCATATAGCCACCCTTGTACAGATCAACTATGGTCTGTAGGCCGGTGAGAGCCGATAATGAGTCTAGTTTGTTCCAATCGGCACCCGTCTGCCAGAAGAAAGGCAGCTCGTTAAACGTGCCTTCTTCAGATTTAAACAGACACATTGTCAGACCGTAAGTGCTTTTGGTTGTGGTCTTGTGAATCTTATCGATAAAATCTGCCCATGTCCAGTTACTGGTGGGATAGGGCACGTTCGCTGCGTCGAAAAGGTCTTTGTTGTACATAATACCTAGGCAATTGCTGTAAAACGGAAGGCCATAGTACTTATCGTTATAAACTGTAGAGCTTTTCGGGCCTGGATAAAAATTGTCGATCTGACCCCAAGCAGTAACTTCCTCTGTTATGTCCTGTGCGACGCCCATAGCTGCAAGGGAAGAATTGTTGACCGTGTCACACAGGGAGAGGTCTGGTAACTGCCCTGCAGCCGCACCAATGGCAAGCTGCTTCTGCATATCCGCAAATGG
Source organism: uncultured Oscillospiraceae bacterium (assembly GCA_964549475.1). Taxonomy (GTDB): domain Bacteria; phylum Bacillota; class Clostridia; order Saccharofermentanales; family UBA5734; genus JBBQKF01. The sequence goes on along the minus strand of CAZJXH010000067.1, from coordinate 12,017 downwards.
AACACTTTGAGTTTCAATCTTGACATTCGAATATAGTGTCTGATAGTCACCGAGGAATGTTGTCAAAAACTTCGCTTGTGTGGTGGAAATGTGATACCACATATTTAGAGTTACAGGTTTTGAGGATTGTGCAGAGCTACTCTGCTTAGAACTTGTACCGCTGGATGACATACACCCTGCAAAAACCGATGCCGCCATAACGGCAACAAGAACCATACAAATAATCCGCTTTTTCAAATTTCTTACCTCCTTATTTATTGTGTGTTCTTACGACTATTTAAATATACAACATTATTTCTTACTATGAAATTCCAATAAAATAATATAAGTTTGTTATTTTAAACAAAAAAGAACAATTGACGTACTAAAATTTTATAAAAATTGCCCTTGACAGCAGAAAATATTTATGATAAATTCAAAGTGTTCACGAGCACACTATTATAAATGGTAATAAAATAGAACAAAACCGCAAGCAGTTGTCTAGAACCAGTAATTTCAAGACGTTTTCATTCACAACCAGTCCACAAAGAAAAACATGTTGCCATTTATTAAGCGTAGGAAAAATGAAAATCTCACTACTAAACATATGAACCAAATGGAATTATCAGGAAGAAAAATACTTGAAACATCATGAAAATGATACTTGATTTAAAGAGGAGAATGATTATGAGCGAAAAATTCCCAGAAATTAAAAGAATAAACTATGAAGGCACAGACAGCAAGAATTTACTTGCATTCCACCACTATAACCCTGATGAGATGATTGCAGGGAAGAAGATGCGTGAGCATTTGAAGTTTGCGATGTCCTGGTGGCACACACTGGGAGCAGGCGGAGCTGATATGTTCGGCGCCAGTACACAAGACAGGAGTTTTGGCGAGACTGATCCGAAAGAACTGGCATTCGCCAAGGTCAATGCCGGGTTTGAAATCATGCAGAAACTGGATATTGATTACTTTTGCTTTCATGATTATGATTTGATAGACGAGGCACTAACTCTTGCAGAATCCAACAAGCGTTTAGACGAAGTGTCTGATTACATATTGGAGAAGCAAAAAACCACGGGAAAGAAATTACTCTGGGGAACTTCCAGATTGTTTGGCAACAAGCGCTATATGCATGGTGCAGGTACTGCTCCTAATGTGGATGTTTTTGCATACGCCGCATCTCAAATAAAGAAAAATATTGAAGTCACTATCAAACTTGGGGGCAATGCCATTGTTTTCTGGGGTGGACGAGAAGGTTACGAGACTTTGCTCAATACCGACATGGGTCTTGAATTGGATAATATGGCCCGTTTGATGCGTATGTCAGTGGATTATGCGCGAGGACTTGGTTTCAAGGGAGATTTTTATATCGAACCGAAACCGAAGGAACCATCCAAACACCAATACGATTTTGACGCAGCGACAGCTATTGGATTTTTAAGACAATACGGACTTGATAAAGATTTCAAAATGAATATTGAAGCGAATCATGCAACCCTCGCAGGACATACATTCCAACATGAATTACGGTTTTCGGCAATCAATGGAATGTTCGGGTCAATTGATGCAAACCAAGGGGATCTATTGCTTGGATGGGATACGGACCAATTTCCTACAGATGTTTATAACTCAACTTATTGCATGCTTGAAGTTATCAAGGCCGGTGGATTCACCAATGGCGGACTGAATTTTGATGCGAAAACAAGAAGAGGTTCATATGAACCGATTGATATATTTTATTCATACATAGCAGGAATGGACGCTTTTGCACTCGGGCTTCGCAAGGCACTCGCTTTGATAGAAGATGGAAGGCTTGACGAATTCCTCGCTAATCGTTATGCAAGCTGGAACACAGGCATCGGAGCCCAAATTATCGAAGGTAAGGTCGGATTGGCTGAACTTGAAGCCTATACACTTGCAAATGGTGAAGTGAAGACAAATAAGAGTGGACGACAAGAATATCTGGAAAATATAATAAATTCTGTTATATTCAAATAAGAATTATTTTTTGTGTCTATTCAGAGGGATGGGAAGCTTAATATTGTAAGCATACAAAATAAACCTCCAATAATGACTATCATTTTACGGTTTGTTCACTTTACTTCTCCCTTATAATCACATATAATTATCTTTGGGCAGTTTCTTGCCATTGGTATTATACCCTGTTAATCAAACTTTCGCAGCTACGACGATCTGAATGTTAATACAATTTTAAATGAAATATAGATATCTTATAAACTATGAGGGGATATTTAAATTAAACTGACGAAGACTACCTATTTTGGAGGCTTATACATTGAGAGTTAAAAAGATGTGGAAATCCTTTAAAAGCAGATATCTTTATACCATCAGGAATCAGTTTGTCGCTTTCATTCTCATTTCAATCGTAATACCTATACTCATTGTTCAATTTATCAATTATAACCTTACCACTCAGATTATCACGAATAAAAATAATGCCATTCTGAGTGACAATATGACGTTATCGAATAGGAATGCCAATAATGTCATCCGTGATTACAGAGAACTGCTTTATGAAATAACGACTGATGACACATTTCTAAACAAAATGTCGATTTTAAATAACACAATTAAAGAGAGTAAACAGTTTTTAGATTGCAGTGACGCCATCACAGGCCGTATCAACACGCTCTGCCTTATGCATCCAGAGGTACGCGTGGTCGGAATTGTGGACGAATCCGGGAAAACTATAATCGTGGATCAGTTTCAACAACAAAACAAACATATTGAAGAATTCTTTCTGGAGAAGAGCGGGCTGATTAACAAGAATACTATTAGCAGCCGTGACCCTTTGCTGGACATTATTCAACCGGAAAATCAGTTTTATGATAAAAATGATCCTATATTCTATATATCTTACAGAGCCTTTGACCTTGTAACAACAAAAATGTTCGGGTCGATTGTATTGTTTATACAACCCAGTATTTTAAATGATTCGATCAACGACAAGAGCAATGCCACCTATGATTTTTCGGATAAAATGATCATTACATCGAACAATCTGGTGCTATGCGGAAAAACGAATGAGAATATTGGTAAAAACGCAAACGAAATTGCGGGGTATGAGAAGATATCGTTCTCGACAAAAGTATACGAAACGGAGTATAAAAAGCAGAACATTGAAGTTATTCTGATGGATACAAATGACTTTGGTCTGAAAATGGTAGATGTAATCGATAAAAACATGTTGCTGAGTGAGATCTATAGACAGCTCCTCATATCATCCGGTTTGATTTTTGCTGTCATGTTCATCGCTATTTTGATTGCTTACATCCTTTCTCAGAATATCGTAAAATCTATTTTGCGCATGTCATGTGTTATAAACGAATTCAATAAGGATAATCTTGATATATCGGTAAGTGAAAGTAGTAAAAACGAGGTGCGGCTGCTCGAGTCGTCTTTCAACTCGATGGTAAGTCGAATCAACAAGCTAATCCAAGAAAACACGCAGCAGTATGAGCACATCGTGCAGATAACCAAAGACTCCAATATTGCAGAGATAAAATCTCTGGAATTGGAAATCAATCCTCATTTCCTTTTCAACACAATAGATACTATCAACTGGATGGCAATACGGGAGGGCAGCGCCGATGTAAGTGAACAGCTTAACAATTTGGCCTGCATTCTGCGCTATACGACCTATAACCTTAATGGGGTTGTGAAACTGAAGGATGAGATAGCATGGTTGGAACATTATCTTGCATTGCAGAAAAACCGTTTTCCCAACAGATTCGGCTATGAGATAATCGCAGATGAGTCAGTCCTAGATTTTTTAATTCACAAAATGATCCTTCAACCATTTATTGAGAACGCTATTATACACGGATTTGAGGGAATACAATATAGGGGTAGCCTTACAGTATCAATGAATATGCTTAAAGGAAAATACCTGTTAATAAAAATTACTGATAACGGGTGTGGGATACCACCCGAGAAAATAAAGCAAATAAATCAGCTGTTTCATACACGCGACGACAAATATAAATTTGGGATAGGTCTTGAGAATATTGCTTTTCGGATTTACCGTTATTATAACGGTAAGGCAAAAATTTATGCAAGTTCCAACCGAGAAGTGACATGTTTTAAGTTGTTTATACCAAAGGATTTGGAGGGAGGTAATTGATACGTTTAATGTTTTGGTGGTTGAAGATGAAGCCAACACGCGTGAAGGACTGGCATTCCTTATCAGACAGAAAATGACAAACTGTTCGGTATATGAAGCTATTGACGGGATGGACGGACTTAGTAAAAACGACGAATACAAGCCTGACATCATTATAACAGATATAAAAATGCCCAAAATGGACGGTATTGCCATGATTCTGCAACTGCGCAACCAGGGCTGCACAGCTCAGTTCATTATTATATCTGGGTATGCAGAATTTCAATATGCCCAGGCGGCACTTTCGCTCGGCGTAAGCGGGTATATTCTCAAGCCGGTTGTGCCGTCGATGGTCTTTGAACTGCTGGAAAAATGCTGTGAGGCTGTCAAAAAGGAAAAGCAAAATAATCAATCTTTCAAAAGAGAAAATTGGGATTTGCAGTCTGACGAGGACATCAGAATGCTCTCCCGTTTTTACGACCAGCAGCACGCAGACAAATATATAATAAGCCAAGTGTATTTCCAAAGGATGCCATCTCTGAAAAATGACATCATACTGCAATGTGTCGATAACGAAAATTTGCTCATTTTAAATCTGCATGAACAGCATTTTATTGGGATAATAGCTCCTTTTGGCAAAACAGGAAATGCGTTGATTCATAAATTGGAAAGTATCATTCAGCACTACCACGGTGCAGTATGTGTTTATGGTTTTGTAAATACACTGGATACAGTGTTGGAGCGGCTTGACAAATTACATGAGACGATAAGGTGGTCCATCTCTACAGGAAAAAATATGATGTGTGAGGATGAAGTGGTTCTGACAGCAGAATCACGCGATTTTGACAGCAACGACTTTAAAAAGGCTTTCAACAAGCTTTGCTTTTTATGCGATTATGAAAAATGCAAGCAGATGTTGCTAAAATATATCGTGCAGATTCAAAAAAGAGGAATTAATCCAGAAGCGATCATACAGCTGACCGTATCATGCCTGCTCCAGCTTAACGAAAAGAAATCACCCACAGCGCAGGGTAATATGAGATGTTTCGAAGCGGTAAACAATACACTTTCCGCCTATAGCTTCCAAGATATTGAATACAATATCAATAAACATTTTCAGTCTATTCTAAGCTCTCAAAACGACATGACCACTTTTTCCAAACCGGTTGTTATCGTAATAGACGAAATAAACCGGTCCTACAACCAGCTAATAAGTTTGAATTCAATAGCAGAAAAATTGGGGGTAACGCCCCAATACCTTAGCCGTATATTTACGAAAGAGACAAACAGCAATTTCATTGACTATCTGACAATGGTGAGAATAGAAAAGGCCAAATCATTTATAAAAAATACAGATTTGAAAATTTACGAAATTGCACAAAGAGTGGGGTATCCTGACTCCAAATATTTTTGTACTATCTTTAAAAAAGTAGCGGGTATTCCTCCTAACCAATTCAAACGCATTGTCACTATGCAGGGAAACTCAGAGTAAAACTCTTAAGCTGTCTGATGTATGGAGAATTATTGAAACGGTTTTTGGCTTGGATATTTTAAATATTGTGTAAGATGTGTTGTGTGTTAAAAAAAACCTGGGACAGCGAAAGTTGTCTCTTTTTTAATTTTACTGAATTACAGATATGCTTATATTTTATTGCTTATTTCCCACTACCGATGTATGATTACAAATGAAATTTAAGTCTTATAATAAATAAAATTATTATGCTATAACAGACTAATACTATTATATAAAGCAAATCAATATCTTGGGGGGATTTATAATGAACAAATGGCAAAGGGTACGTTTTCAACCAAGCATACCTTTAGGTGAGAACGGTGAGAGGGTCACAGCATCTAAAACGCATAGAGAGCTGTCAAAGAATGCGGCGAAAGAAGGAATGGTTCTTTTAAAAAACAACCAGAATATCCTTCCACTGGCCAAAGGCTCAAAGGTTGCTTTATTTGGAAAGGGTAGTTTTGACTATGTCAAAGGGGGAGGAGGCAGTGGGGATGTAACAGTTGAGTATATTACCACCCTTTACGACGGAATGAGGGCCTTAAAGGAACAGGTCAGTATTTTTGAAGAGCTATCTGATTTTTATCGCAAAAATATCAAGAACCAGTATGCAGGCGGGGCTGTACCAGGAATGACTATTGAACCAGCTGTTCCGGAAGATTTGTTTAAGAAGACTAGAATGTATACTGATATGGCAATTATCACCATTTGTCGTTTTTCCGGAGAAGGATGGGACCGGAAAAGCGTTGTGGACATAAAAAATAAAAATCTCTGGGAGCAGGAGGAGGCTCTGACAAAGAAATCAGGTGAGCTCTTTGAAAATGATGACTTTTATCTGACACATGCAGAGTCTGATATGGTGAATACGGTTAAAGAGCATTTCTCCAAGGTGATTGTCGTGATGAATGTCGGGGGAATGGTAGACACCGGTTGGTTTGTTAAAGATGATAAAATCCAATCCGTCCTGATGGCATGGCAGGGGGGGATGGAAGGGGGTCTGGCTGCTGCAGAGATTCTTTGTGGTATTGGCAATCCTTCTGGTAAATTGTCTGATACTTTTGCAAATAGATTAGAAGACTATCCATCAACTTTTAATTTTCATAAATCGGAAGCCTATGTGGATTATACAGAGGATATCTATGTGGGATACCGTTATTTTGAGACGATTCCAGGAGCAGATGGCAAGGTCAATTATCCTTTTGGATTTGGTTTATCCTACACCAGCTTCCAATGCTCAATGATTTCTGCAAAGGAACAAAATGACATAATCCAGATTCGAGTCAATGTAACAAACACTGGGTGTATGGATGGTAAAGAAGTCATTCAAATTTACTTAGGAGCACCACAAGGACTTCTAGGAAAACCAGCAAAAAGTTTAGTGGCTTTCCAAAAGACACGCTTGCTCAAAGCTGGCGAAACTCAATTATTGGGACTTGAAATTTCGGTTGGTGCCATGGCTTCTTATGATGATTTAGGTAAAGTTCAGAAATCTTCTTATATATTAGAAGCCGGAGATTATGTATTTTTTGTCGGGAGCTCAGTACGTGATGCAGAAAAGATCGACTTTGTCTATTCAGTGCCACAAAACAGGGTTGTTGAACAACTTAGTGAGAAAATAGCACCAACTTCATTAAAAGACAGAATGCTGGCTGATGGCAGCTTTGAACATCTTCCATTAAAGGAAGAAAATGATCCTGACGCTTGCTGTATTGAGAAAATTTCTGTTGAAATGATAGAAGGTTATGCTCCTGCAGTTCGAGCCAGACAGAGTTACCAGTTGTGGAAAGAGTCATTTAAGAAGGGGATCCGCACTTTTGATGAGGTTGTTGAGGGCAATATGACAGTAGATGAATTTTCGGCTCAAATGACTGATGAAGAAGTCGCTCATTTATTAGGCGGTCAACCAAATACCGGAGTCGCAAATACTTTTGGATATGGTAATATGCCGGAATATGGCATTCCGAATGTCATGACCGCAGATGGACCAGCAGGACTTCGAATTGCCCCTCAATGCGGTGTGAATACGACGGGTTGGCCATGTGCAACTTTGCTTGCCTGTACATGGGACAGAGATGTTGTCTATGCGATTGGAGAAGCTGGTGCGAAGGAAGTCAAGGAAAATAACATTGCAATTTGGTTAGTGCCTGCAATTAATATTCACAGAAGTCCATTGTGCGGACGCAACTTTGAATACTATTCTGAAGATCCATTCCTGACTGGCAAGATGGCTGCAGCTATGGTAGAAGGTATTCAATCCCAGCATATTGGAGCGACTGTTAAGCATTTTGCACTAAACAACAAAGAAACTAACAGGAAGAACAGTGATTCCAGAGTATCAGAAAGGGCAGCCAGAGAGATTTACTTAAAGGCTTTTGAGATTGTAGTCAAAGAAGCAGACCCGTGGAGCATTATGTCTTCCTATAATATTATTAATGGTCATCGCGCATCAGAAAACAGAGAGTTACTAGAAGATATATTAAGAGGTGAATGGGGTTGGAACGGCATGGTAACCACAGATTGGTGGACCTGCGGAGAACATTATAAAGAAACCAAAGCTGGAAATGATGTCAAAATGGGGTGTGGGTATCCTGAGCGTTTACTAAAGGCTAAAATATTGGGCTTGATTTCTCGAGAAGAGATGAATGTTTGTGCTAATCGAATTCTTGAACTGATTTTGAAAGTGGATTGAGTCCGTTGAATCGATGGGCACTCTACAAAACAACATGGAGGTGTTGCAGCGAATTGGAAAATGCACTTTGAGGAACAATTTAACTAGGAAGAATTATATCCGTTTACGGCAAAAATTCTTCTCTTGCTATTGATTTTTGCAATTGAAATCGGTAATATGTAATCAAAGAAAAAGTGCCATATATAGCAAAAATCTTCGTAGGAGGACGCCGTGGTTATTAAAAGAGAAAAGTATTTAGACAAGCTTATTCGTAAAAAAGGCAATGGTCTGATAAAGATAATAACCGGAATAAGGAGATGCGGGAAATCCTATCTGTTATTTGAACTGTATCACTCCTATCTAAACTCGATTGGAGTAGAAGACAAGTATATCATCGAGCTTTCTCTTGATGAAGATACCAATGCGAAACATAGAAATCCAATAGAGTTAGGTAATTATATCAGAAGCTTGATTATTGAGAAGAATATGGAGTACTTCATTTTTCTCGATGAAATTCAAAATGTAAAAGAGATTAACAATCCATGGATTGATGATGAGAATGAGAAAATTGGCTTTGTTGATGTGCTCCTCGGGTTGATGAAGATAAAAAACGCCGATGTATATGTAACTGGAAGCAACTCAAAGATGCTTTCCTCAGATATTGTTACACAGTTTAGAGACCGAGGCGATGAAATCAGATTGTACCCGCTTTCCTACAAAGAGATTTTTGACACTGTCTCGGGAAATAGAGAAGAGGTTTGGAAAGAGTACTATACCTATGGTGGCTTGCCGAGAATAATGGCTTTGAGTTCCCATAAGGAAAAAAGTGATTATTTGCAGAATCTTTTTAAGAACACCTATTTAAAAGATGTATTAGATCGCCACGAGATACGAAATGATAAACAGATTTTAGATGATCTTATCAGTATAATAGCCTCAGCTGTTGGATCGCTGACAAATCCAAATAAATTGTCAAATACTTTTAAAACAGCAAAGAAGTTATCCATTAATTCAACAACAATTGATGCCTATCTAGAATATTTTGAAGATGCATTTATCCTAGACACAGCACGCAGATACGATATAAAGGGTAAAAAGTATATTGGCACACCTGTAAAATATTATTTCACTGATATAGGACTCCGAAATGCACGTCTAAATTTCAGACAGCAGGAGGAAAACCATATTATGGAAAACATTCTTTTTATTGAATTAAAATCAAGAGGCTATAGTGTCGATGTTGGAGTTGTTGAATATAGGCATCTTGACAGGAACGGGAAGGATGCAAGAGCTCAGCTTGAAGTTGATTTTGTTGCCAATGATGGTGGAAAAACCTATTATATACAATCTGCTCTTAATATTGATGAAGAAAAAAAACGATTTCAAGAAATCAATTCACTAAAGCGTATTCCAGATTCATTTAAGAAAATTGTTATTGTAAAAGACGATATAATGCCATGGCATGACGATAATGGAATACTTTATATAGGCATCAAGGATTTTTTATTAGATGCCAGTGCGATTAATATGTAAAAAGCATGTGTTGGAATGGCTGGATGCAAATTCCAGCAAGGCCCAGAAGCAGATTGTGGAAAATCGAACCCGATATCTTAAGTGACGCCAAAAAGGGAAAGCAGATAATATTTGAAAACTGGCAACCCCATTATTTCAGGGCTGTTTTAATGAAAGGTGCTGCCTCGAATGCTTATGCAGTTTGAGACAGCACCTTTTTGTGAACAAAAATTCGAATTCTTGGTGATTTTATTCTGAGAATTATACTGTTGGATTGAAAATGATCAGCTCGTTTTAAACCGATTGACGAACAAGTAAAATAATGAATTGAATTGTAAAAAAATGCGGCTGGCAGTTCGAATTTCTAAAGACTAAAATAGAACAATGCAATAAGAGGAATTCTTTAAAGAATACAAATAAATGACTGGGAGGATTCGAATGAGAAACGTGAATCAGAAAAAACGATGGGGGATTGTTGTTTTGTCGTTGGCAATCCTATTTTTACAAGGATGTAACACAAGGAGCAGTAGCAGTTCGGAACCGGATTCAACGTGCAGTACATCAATTGTAAGCGATGGAAATGAAAGCTCTGCTATTGAATCACAATCCGTGACTAGTATGATTGGGAGCAGTGTATCGGTTGGCAGTCATGCTGTAGAAAGCAGCAAATCAGTATCTAAAAAGCCAGCTGAATCTTCTTCCAACTCGAAATCAAGCTTATCACAAATCCCGCAGTCAGGAGAAAAAGATCCAATGGAAATTCTTATTATTGGTGATTCGAATACGGAGGGGGGAAATATCACAAACCCGATGAAAGATATTCTCGAAGAAAAATATGGGTATACTGGCAGTGGATACACCTCCTTAAATGAAAACTTTCCCACTCCAAAACGAAACGGCTTAAAGGTGGTGAATGATATTCACTGGAAAAAGTTTGATATGGTAACCTATCTGGCCCGTCTTAGTACCCCGTATGAAGCAGGCCAGGGGATGTGGATAACCAGTGCGGAAAAAGGTGCGACAACACTTGCCAATTTCCGTGGGTCAGCCGTGGATGTCTATTATCTTGGTAAACCCGACGGGGGCAGCTTTGTCATAGAAATCGATCAAGTACAAAAAATCGTTGTTAATACAGCAGCCGATACTAGAGGGAGTAAAAAGGCAACAGTGAGTGGATTATCTGATTCGACCCTGCACAATATGCGTTTAATTGTAAAGGAAGGTTCGGTATCACTTCAGGGATTTGATGCGAAAATTGGTAATCCACGAGGTGTTGTCCATAGCTGGGGCAATTCTTCCGCTGCGACTACGGACTTTTTAAAAGTGGATGAAGCGGTCTTTTGTTCGGATCTGTATGTGCTGAATCCCAACTATGTCGTGATCATGATTGGCACAAATGATCATTTTGTTGATCAGCTTAGCAGTATTCAATTTAAAAGCAATTTGATCACATTGATTCAGCGGGTTCAAAAGGCACTGCCAAAGACTAAAATCCTATTGGTTTCAACCTTTCAAACCAATACGCCCGAAGTGAAAACCCTATTGAAAGAATATCTCAGTTCTTCCTATCCACAAGCTGCAAAAGGAACAGGTGTTGCTTATTGGGATATGAGCAGCTGGTTTGGTACCTATCGTAAATCTTCCATGCTGGATGATTATCATTGCAACGAAGAGAGCGGCAAAAAAGTAGCCGTTGAACTTTGGAATCAGATTCAAAATTATAATACCGTGTTGAAAAACACAAAATAAGCATTGGGAGAAACATACTGGCAATATCAAGATAATCGCAGTGATCGAATGGTGAAATCCGATTTGCTGATCGAATGGTGAAACCCTATTTGCTGATCGAATAAAAAACAAAGTAAATGAACACGAACGGGTCTTTTTTCTATAATTCAGAAAGTAAAAAAATGAATCTGATTGTAAAGAAATGCTAGTTGTTATAAGCAATTTCAAAGATTATGATGAGATAGAAATGAAGATCCATTTGAAGTCGATGTATGAGTTTTAAATAATGTCTTCAAGATTTTAGAAGCACAGGATATCGGCAAAGAATTTACGAATGTATTGTATTATAGGAGGATATAACATGAAAAAGCATCGGTTTATTTCAAGATCACTCTCAATCCTGTTTTGTTGCACCCTGTTGCTGCAGGCAGGATGCAGTAAAACGGGAAGTGAATCTTTTACATCAACATAAACAAACAGCATCGCAA
>CAZJXH010000066.1:0-15941 GCA_964549475.1 uncultured Oscillospiraceae bacterium | reverse complement strand
AAATAGAGCTACTACACTACAACTTCTTCATCATTTATGAAAGCCGCAATTCCTTCCTGTATAAGGAGTTACGGCTCTTTTTTTATCTTTCAACTGTAAAAGTCAGGATTATATCTTACAACAGTTTTAATTACAAAGGATTTCTACAGAGGGCAATCGCCTACAAAATAAAATAGTAACAGTCGTGTAGGCAAAGGAAGGGTACAATCAGTACAATGCAGCGAGGGAAGAGAACCAGCTATGTGGTAATAGCTCGAATTGGCACTGGGCCAGGTCAAGACCCAGGAAAAGAGTAAATGAGATCACAGCAATCTCGGAGTTATTGAAGTTATTGAAGTTATTCCAGATTAAGGGAAACATTATAATAATCAATGCAATAGACACGCAAAAGGAGATCACTCACACACACAAATAATCATCGATGGTGGAGCCGACAATGCATTGTCCGTGAAAGGCAATAAGAAAAGTAAGCACTAGGATATTGCCATTCATCTGGACAGTGAGATTTAAGACAAGGGAAAGGAGGCCATGAAGCTGTGCGGGCACTATGCAGTCAACCGTACAAAGAATCATGACCGGTCCGAGTTACGAGAATACTACTTGTCACTATAAAAAGACTGGTATGAATGGAAGAAGGACTGAGCGGGATTGAAATACAGTGGAATGATCAAGAGCCGCAGAAAAGAAAGGGTAATCCGGAAACCTTCGAATATCATTTTCCCATTTTTTAGTCTTCCTCCCCTTGCCGCTACTGACCTTCTGCGGATCAAATGCGAACATTAGGCGATTGAAAACAAACTGTACTGGATGTTGAACATAACATTTCAGATGAGAGTTCGTAAGCGATTGCCCTGTTTATTTACGGTTCTAATCGGTTAATATCACGCGGGAACATCGCAGCATATCTGACATTCGGCAAATCCAAAAGCTTCATCGTAAAGCGCTCAAGTCCGAGGCCCAGCCCGCCATGGGGCGGCAATCCGCATTTGTGTGCCATAAGGTAGCTGGTAAAACGTTCCACATTCATTCTGCGCCTCTTCATTTTTTCCACCTGCTCGTAATAATCGTGAATACGCTGTCCTCCGGTCGTCACCTCAAGGCCTCGAAACAGCAGGTCGAAGCTGTTGGTGTATTCCGGGTCCTCTGCATCGTCCTGGGCATAGAACGGGCGTTTCGAAGATTTGTAATGGGTGATGAAAACGAAATCGCTTCCGGTCTCTTCTTTGATTAAATCACATATCAGCTTTTCTTCTTCCGGTTCGAAATCTTCAAAGTCGTTGATCGTACGATCATATTTTTTTGAAATCATCTCCTTGGCATCCATGAATTTCAAAGCGGGAATTTCCCGGACATCCGGAACTATTGCATTCAATAAAGAAAGCTCGTCGCAATATTCCATTTTCAAAAATTCAAGCGTTTCCCTGATCATCCTCGTTTCAATCTGCATAATGTCGATAAAGTTTTCGATAAATCCCATTTCCAGATCGACACTGATGTATTCGTTGATATGCCTTGACGTATCATGGTTTTCCGCTCTGTAGACCGGCGCGATTTCGAAAACACGCTCGAAAACCCCTGTCATCGCCTGCTTGTAGAATTGCGGGCTTTGCGCCAGAAAAGCCTTGCGGCCAAAATAGTTCAGATCAAAGATATTCGCCCCGCCTTCTGCGCCTGCGAATACGATTTTCGGTGTATGAATCTCGGTGAACTGATTTCTAATAAGGAAATCCCGAAAACCTCTACAGATTCCCTCCTGAATTTTAAAAATCGCCCGCTCTTTTTCGTTTCTGAGTGTGATCGGACGAAAGTCCAGCAGTTTATCCAAAGATGCCATAACTTCCTTTCCGTTTATTACGATGGGGGGTTCTTCGGCCGCAGCAGAAAGCCCTTCAAAACTTTTGATTCTGACCTCGTATCCAGTGCGGCTGCGCTCGTCAGCAATCACATCGCCGGTTAGGATAACACACATGTTTTCTTTCAACTCCTCTATTTGAAAACCCGCGTATGTTTCTGTGTAAACGCATTGGACAAGATTTCGCTTGGTTCTCAGTATGACAAACGCAAAGTTTTTCATCAATCGGATTTTATATACGACTCCGTGGATCTGAATGGTATTTCCTATTGTTTTGCCAAGGTTCTCCGCCTCGGTATGGGCAGTGTTTATTTCCCCGTTTATTTTCATTACAAATATCCTCCTGTTTTTTACTGAATCTCATTTAAAAAACGGGTAAAATCAATTCCGGCAAAATCTGTATGCCTCATCCTATCACGTCCTTTCATTATAAATCTTTTACAGATAAATCGTCCGTCGGCTAATGATTTTACACAATAAAAACCGCACGGGTAAAAAAGCGTACCCATGCGGTTCTATACAATACTGGTTTTCAATGATAATTCTTCGAATACGGCATCTCATTGAAATCGATAAACCCCACAGGTACAAGGCTAACAGCACTTGCCCCCATGATGGTGCTCATGAGATGCAAGTGCTACCGGTCATCATCCATATAAACGGGGCAAGATAGCAACAGCATAAATTCTCCTTGGTTTTTTATTGTAAAATAATATACTTTATTTCGCAGCTGAAGTCAATGGGAGCAAAGCCCGATTTCAATCGGTTGTTTCTATTGTTTCTATTGCCGCCATTGCGATCTGTTCGCACAGCTCATTATAGGATATTCCTGCGGCCTTTGCCTCTTGCGGCAATAAGCTCGTAGGCGTCATCCCGGGCAAAGTATTGGCTTCCAGGCAATACAGCTGATTTTTATCATCGAGTATAAAGTCAATTCGCGAATAAAAGCCCAAACGCAAAGCTTTATGGACAGACAGCGCCATGGATTGTATCTGCTGAGCGACAGAATCGCTGATGTCTGCCGGGCATATTTCTTTTGTCAGGCCAAATTGATATTTGTTTTTATAATCATAAAATCCTGATTCAGGAATGATCTCGATAACCGGGAGAGCCATGCCGTTAAGAATGCCTGCGGAAAATTCTCTGCCAGCGATCTTGTCTTCAATCAGGATCATATCTTCCTGTGCCTTGGCATAGTGAATTGCCTGCTGCAATTCGACCGGGGTCTCGACGATCGTGATTCCGACACTTGACCCGCAGCTGCAGGGTTTTACAACACAGGGATATCGAACTCCGCTGAAATCACAAATGCCCGATTCCGAAATGTTGAATAAATTCCAATCCGCTGTCTTGATCTGATTGGTTATCATAAGCTTTTTCGCGATGTCTTTATCCATTGCTAAAAGGCTGCCAATATATCCTGTCCCGGTATAGCGGATGCCAAAAGAATCAAAAACGGCTTGTAACTGACCGTTCTCACCGATCGAACCATGTAATGCGATAAAAACGACATCAACGGATTTGCATACTTCCATCACATTTTCCCCGATCAGACTCTCGCCATTGCCGGATTCTCTTTTTAATTTTTCCAGGTCCGGTTCCGTTGATAGCACTTGAAAAGAATATCTTTTCTCGGAGCTTTTATTAAAAAACGGAAATCCGTTTGCTTCGAACCGGATGCCTGAATATAAATCGACTAATAACACATCGTGTCCATTGTCAATAAGAGCGTTGGCAATCAAGGACCCGGATGATAACGATACATCACGCTCCGGACTCAGGCCTCCTGCTAAAACGGCTATTTTCATATAATCAATTCTCTCCTAAATAATCAGATATCAAAATCCGTATTTTTCAGGCCGTGATAAAAGTTGCCTTTGTCTGCTGTAAATTTTATCAATACAAAATCCGGGTCCGTACACCCCAGAGGATAGTACATTTTCATCCCGTCGCTCCAGAATTCTTTTCGCTTCCCATCATCATAGGAAAGCTCCGCCTTGCCGGTCAGCATCAATCCTTCGAACGTTTTTTCATCGTAGAAATAAAGGCTGGCATTCGGATTTTTCGGGATCTGCGCCGCTCTTTTGGAGGACGTGTTGGAGCAGAACCAGAATTCCTTCAGCCCGATGGCAGAGGTCTTGAGCATTGCCTTTTGCCGGGGAATCCCGTTCTCGTCAATGGTTGCCAGCACGCCTGTGATGCTTCGATTTACAAGAGATAACGATTTTTCAATGATTTCATTATCCATCTTTCATTCCTCCGTTTCCTAATCAGATAAAAATTCCCTTAATCTTTATTCAGCTGTTTCCTTCACTCCGATGAAATGACAAATATTGAGGTCTTCCGGCATATCGGTTCCGTGTCCTCCTGTTCCGTCTTCGTTCAAATGGACTCCGTGATCGGTTGAAAAGGTGACCAGCGACCGATGTCTCCTCCAATGCATATCGACCGCATTGGCAAGGTCATTGAAGATGCCGATCTGATTCCTCAGCGCCTGTAGGGATTCCGGAGATTCCGGGCCGGTTTTGTGCATGGCGTCATCATATTCCTGGGTGTAAACACTGATAAAATCGTATTCGTCCTTCCGGATTAATTCCATTGCTTTTTCTTTCACTTGGCTGTCATCCTCCATAATGAAATAATCCATCGCTTTTCCGGCATAGATCATGGACATGCTCGAGCCTTCCACTGCGATTAAAGCGACGTTTCGTCCGGAACGGATGAGGGAGTCAAACAGGGAATCGGGTTTGACGATTGAATTGATCTTGGTTTTAATGCCGTGCATCTGCGGAGAAGTGCCGGTATACATTGTTGCGAAGCAAACCGGGGTTCTGGAGGGCATGACCGTTTGAAAAGGGATGCACAAGGGAGCATGTTTGAGAACCGGAAAAAATTCCGTATAATATTTCTGGTAAAGCCACATGGCGATTGCATCAGGGTTGTAAATCAAGGTCCGGTCGACTTTTCCATCGACGATGTTTTGGAATCCTTCTATCGGATTATCAGCGGATGCCGGCGGATCAATCCCAATGATTTTTGCCAGAGTGGACGCGAGTTTTGTGAGCGATATTGTGTTGTATGTCATTTTCATATAATTATCAAACGCTTTCCGGTTTATTTTTTCTCATCCCGTATATTACAATATAGAATCCAATTTATAGGACTACAACCGTATTAACTTAATTATATCACAATAAGCACTCTTGCATATGGTTTGGCAGTTCTCTATAATAAAATAAAAGCACAAATTCATTTTTTCAAACCAAATGGAAGGAGTAAACAAACATGAACGTTTTTATGATTGGCGGAACTGGTCTATTAGGAAGCGAAGGTGCGAAAGAATTGATACGGCGCGGACACAAAGTGTCTTCCATCGCATTGCCGCCGATACCGGCAGGTGCTGTGCTTCCTCCCGAAATGGAGATCACGTTTGGAAACTATCTGGAAATGTCGGACAGCGAGGTTCGCAAATCCATGGAAGGCTGCGATGGCTTTGTTTTCGCGGCGGGTGTCGACGAACGGGTGGAAGGACCCGCTCCAATCTATGATATGTTTAAAAAATTCAATATTACACCCCTGGAGCGCCTGCTGCGCATCGCAAAAGAGTGCGGTGTCAGGCATGTCGTGATCTGCGGCTCGTATTTTGCCTATTTTGACAGAATATGGCCCGAAAAGCAGCTGTATGAGTTCCATCCCTATATCCGCAGCCGTGTGGATCAGGCAAGAATGGCCCTTTCTTTCGCTGAGGAGAATTTTGACGTCGCCATTCTGGAACTGCCGTATATTTTCGGTACCCAGCCCGGCAGAAAGCCGGTTTGGGTGTTTCTCGTCGAACAGATCCGCGGGATGAAGAAAGCAACCCTGTATCCGAAGGGCGGAACAACAATGCTCACCGTCCGCCAGGTTGGACAGTGCATCGCGGGAACGCTGGAACGCAACAAGGGCGGCAATAACTATCCCGTTGGCTACTACAATCTGACATGGAAGGAAATGCTCCGGATCATCCACAAATACATGGGCGTTCCAGACAAGAAAATCATCACCATTCCCACCTGGATGTATACCATTGGCATGAAAAACATTGTGAAGCAGCAGAAAGCCGCCGGACATGAGGGGGGTCTGAATATGGTGAAATTCACCGATATCATGTGTGCCAATGCTTTTATCGACAAGGATATCATTGTGAATAAACTCGGCGTGCAGCCGGATGATATCGATGCGGCGATCGGTGAATCCATCACACTATGTCTTGACATCCTTGACGGCAAGACGAAAACAATCGGGATGCGGGGAGAGTGACACGCTGATGAATCAAAGCGGTTTTTTCAATCCGCTATAGATCACCCAGAACAGCGCTGAATTGTGGATACTCCAGATAAGTGGGGGGGTTTTTGTTCCAGATATTCGGAGGTAGACGCAATCTTTTTGATTCTGGTTGTCTTGCCACTATTTATACAATGCCTTTCCCGGCTCTTTTTAATATCTCAAGCATATTCTTGGACAGAAGCAGCTCTTTTATATTTGCGGAAATATCTGCAAGCAATATCCTCCCCAGCATAACGCGCGGGTCGTTAAACACCTGATCGGTACTGAAAAGAATTCGATCGCTCCGGACTTCATTCACAACGTCCTCGATCCATTTTCCAGAATAGATCGATCCATTCACATCCATGTAAACATACGGGTACTTTCTGACTAGACTGTAGCCGTCTTCGTATCCGGTGAATGTTCCTCCCGCATGGCCCAATAGAATGGTAAGTTCGGGATGTCTGGAGAGTACGGATTCGAATAGCACCGGCCGGTTTTGTGTTTCTGTATCCCATGTATGGCATAAGATCGGGAATTTTAATTTTTCTGCGATCTCCCAAAGTGGATTGTAGACATTTCTGTCAAGGGAACAATCGCTTTCTCTGGGATGGATTTTTACTCCTATTATATTCTTCAAATGGATATATTTTTCCAACTGAGCTATGCTCCTGACCGGCTCATTCGGATTGTAATAGACGTATCCCAGCAGATGATCGGGATATTCGTTGAGTGCGCTGATAAGCTCTTCATTTCCCTTCTCGAAATCACTTGTTATACATGTAAGATGACTTACGCACATTCTGCTAATGCCAAGTTTCACAGCAAGTTCAATTCCTTCCGCCAAATCGGTTGGTTTCAGGTAGCACGCGCAGTAGTTGCCTATATGGGCATGTGCGTCGATAATCGTAAATTTTGCAGCATCGTTAATAAATTCAATCATTCGTTCCCACCTCAAATCCTAATCTCATTTAAAATTCTATTGATATTACCGCAAGCAATCATTTCTTTCTCCGAGTCGGGTATGTCAGAATAAACAAGATGATAGATGCTGTCGTATGGTTCTTTTTTTGGCATATTGGTGCCAAAAATCAGTTTGTCCGGTCCGAGAAGCCGGGAAAGGAATTCGATTCCCCGGTATTCAATCGTATTTGATGTTTCAATATAAACATTCGGCAGTTCCTTGCAAAGGGCGGGATAGATCCTGTTTGCCCATTGTGTGGTACAAGCTATGACAACCGGTATCGCAGGGAATTCCTTCTTTGTCTCAACAAAGTCCCCGATATCGATTTCATCAAGATTCATCATCACCGGAATTTTCTTATTCTGTAACATATCCAGAATATCGCCGATCTGCCATTTTGAAAATTTAAAATTGTGCGTTCTGGGGAACATTCTTGTAAAGCGGATATTGCTGTCTCTTATTGTTTTACTTATCATTTCCAAAGTGCCGTTTTCGTTGTATAAAGTTGGCACCAGAACCATAGAGCCGATGAATCTGTCGTTTTTCCCCGCCAGCCCCGCCGTCTCGTCATTCCCCTGAATCAATGAATTCTTAATACAGAGGCTGCTATATATAACCGCTTTTCGGATATTGTTCTTATCCATCACTTGCACCAGTTCATCCGGCCTTTTAATATGGAGGCTCGCCCCCGTAGTACTTCCGAACATACAATTAACATCAATAAATTCCAGATTCATTTTCATCACTCCTCATTATTGCACTTCTTTGGTATCCTGAGAACCACGGTGGTTCCCTTCCCTTCCAGGCTATTTATCTCGATTCCGTATTTTTCTCCATAAAAACTTTTTATCCTTGCATTCACGTTGTAGATCCCGATGTTGTCGCCCAATATTGTTGATTGTTCGGAGCCGTATTGTAAAAACTTTTGGTTGATATGGATCAGGTCTGCATTTTTTATGCCTATTCCGTCATCCGAAATGCTAAATACAATGTCTTCCTCTTTTAGGTTTGCGGAAATTTTGATCCGTCCTTTGTCCATCTTTGGTTCAATGCCGTGAATGATTGCATTTTCCACGATAGGCTGCAGTACGAGTCTTAAAATTTCGTATTCCAGAATTTCATCCGGAATATTATATTCCATTTCGATTCTGTCTTCAAATCGGAATTTTTGCAGCGTGGCATAATTTTCGACATTTTTTATCTCGTCGCTTATCTTTACAATATTGCCGCCCTTGCTTGTGCTATAACGGAACATATCGCCGAGAAGCATGATCATGTCGGAGACTTCGACTGCATCTTTCTGAAGTGCTTCCGCCCGTATGGAGTCCAGTATGTTGTAAAGAAAGTGCGGATTGATCTGACTTTGCAGTGCATCCAGCTGAGCCTGTTTCATCAGTATTCTTGAATTATAGTCTTTGAGGATTAGATCTTTCAATTTGCCGATCATGGAATTGAATCCATTGCGAAGCTCCCCGATCTCATCATTGCTCGAAACGCTTAATTCAAAATACAAGTTGCCGGTTTCCACTTTCTTCATCGCCTTGCGAAGGCTTATCAAAGGGTTGATAATCAGATTTGAAATCAAAACCCATATTAGAATACATACAGCCAGACTGATAATACAAATCAGATAGGAGATCTTTTTCAGATTATTGCTGTCTTTTTTGAACTCATCGATGGGTAAAAGGGATATTGCTTTCCAATTGCAGTAACTCGAAGTAGAAACCAGAATAAGATATGTTTTCCCTTGTATCACGACCCGTGTATTGTTTGCTGAGTTTACAAATATCGTTTTCTTAAGATTGGCATCCTCCTCGACTTTTGCATATAATTCATTTCCGATCGCTTTGCTGTTTGAAAACTGCAAATTGCCTGTCTCATCCGCAATAAAAACCAGTCCGCCATTTCCAATGTCAATGCCATCCAATATTCCATTAATCGCCTTTTTGCTTTCCTGTATCATGACCACGCCCAGTAATTTCCCGTCAAAGGTGCCTCTTATCGCTCTCGCAACAAAAAAAGTATCTTTTATCTTTGATGTTCCGATGGGGGTGTCTACCCCCAAAAGAACCATTTTACCGTTTTTCTCCACGATTCTTCTGAACCATTCCTGATCCTTGACATCACCGGAGAAATCCAGTATCTGCCTGTCTGTATAGGATTTTACAAAGTCGAATCTCAGTTTCCCGTCAGCGGATAAAATGTACACATCCCCGGTACTTTCTTTTGATAAGACAGTGGTAAGAAAAAGCTCATGGATGATCTCATCATTCTGCACGATTTCATCATAGGTGAAATCCAAGTTGCTATCCAGTGCATTTTGAATATACTGGTTATAGTAGGTAACGAAAGAAATCCGGTCAAGTTCATAAATTTCGCGATCCATGTTTTTTAATATCTGATTGGATAGCTGTTCAAGATAAAAAGAAGATTTCGATTCAATGATCTCTGCCGATTTATAATAAGATATCAGACCCAGTACCAATATCGATACAGTAATAGTGATTATGTACGATATCAATATTTTAAATTTTATTGTATGGAATACTTTCAGCTTTTCCGAATATATTTTCTTCATTTTCATCATTCTCTTCCGTTATCTCCCCGCTTGACTCGAATAGCATCACTGTTCCTATGCTATCAGAATAACGATTGGGATCCCTGCTGTCAATCCGTCTGTCCGCTGCCGGATCACGACTTCACTGCGCCGGCGGATATTCCTTTGTAAAAAGACTGCTGGAGACACAGAAACAGGATGATCATCGGAAGAGAGGCAAATGTGATGGTAGTAAACACAGCGCCGATATCATTTCCGTATTGTCCCCTGAAACTGATGATCATGATCGGCAATGTTCGTTTGGCTGCAGCTTCAATCACTAGCAGCGGCCCCAGAAAATTATTCCATAAATAGATAAGATTCGTAATGATCACCGTTGCTGTCGCTGGCTTCAGCATGGGAAAAACGATCCTCCAGAAAACGCCGGCGTAGGAGCAGCCATCGATGATCGCCGCTTCTTCTAATGCAACAGGCACACTTTTAATAAAATTCTTATAGATGAAAACTGTTATTGTTATATTGAATCCAATTTCTATAAGAATCAAAGCAAGTCTTGAGTCCATCAAGCCCAGATTCTTTATCAGTTGAAAAATCGGCAATATGGAAAACTGCAATGGAAGCATGATTCCCAGGGTTATATATAAGTACAAATAATTAAATACTTTCTCTTTCCGTCTTCCAAGCGGATAAGCGGCCATACTCCCGAAAATCACCAGTATGGTGATCGAGATAATGGTAATAAACAAGCTGTTGAAAAGTGAATTTGAAAAACCAGACTTCGTAAACACTTTCACAATATTGTCTGTGTAAAACTGTGTCGGTAGAGAAATCCAGTCCGCTCTTTGAAGAGGGGTCTTAAAAACGTTGATTACCATGACAAATAATGGATAGGCGACAATAACCGTTATAATGAACATGACAATGTCCAGAATCCGCGTGCTTTTGGCTATTGGGGTTTTTCTTTTTATCGTTTTTTCGGTAGCGGATGTTGTGTGTCTCATGTTATGCCTCCACCTCCCTGCTCTTGAAAAATTTCAGCTGAAGCATTGAGATTGTGAAGGTGACCGCAAGCAATACCAGGCTGAGCGCGCAGCCGACTGCCATCTGCTGGTTCTCGAATCCCAGATTGTAAATGGCATAGCCGACGGTGCTGGTCGAATATCCCGGACCCCCGCGTGTTAATACAAACACCAGATCAAATGTCCTTAGTCCTCCGACAAAGCTTGTCACCGCATTGATTGTCAAACTTGGAATCAGCATTGGTAAAGTTATATTGAAAAATCGCTGAACAGCGGATGCTCCATCGATTTTCGATGCCTCATACAAATCAGTTGGGATGATCTGTAAATTGGCATAAAAAATGATTGCACAAAACCCGAGCCATTGCCAGTATTGCGTCACCAGCATCATAATAAGCGCTGTTTTTTCATTCCCCAGCCAATCCTGTGCCAATGACACAAGGCCGATTTTATTCAATACCGCGTTGATTATTCCATCAAAGGAATACATATACCCCCATAAGGTTCCAACAACAGTTGTACTTAGAATTACAGGAATAAAAAACACGGTTTTGGTAAAGCCTTTTGTTTTTAATGGCTGATCAAATGCAAGGGCAAGCAGCAAACTCAAAACTGTCGCGCCAAAAACATTTCCAAGGGTAAATAGAATCGTGTTGATTAAAGATTGATTGACCAGACTCATTTGAAAAGCCTTTACGAAATTTCCAAACCCAATGTAATGATAGGTCTTCTCCATTCCTGTCCAGTCGGTCAGTGAAATATTTATATTAGCGAAAAACGGATATATGACAAATATGGTGTATATCAGTAAAGCAGGCAACATAAATAGCAATGAATTAAATATTATCCGCTTTTTTTGGTTGTTCATTTCCAGCCTCCTATAATATCGATTTCTTTTTTCATCCTGTGAGTCAGGCGTCTTGAATCATAAAAAGACCTGACCTCTATAATTTTTCACCTCGTCCATCACTTCGTTCGATGTCTTGACATCCGGCGCGCCTTTTACATCATATAAAATATTAGTTGGCAATTCTTTTTTTACAAGCTTATCCACAAAAACTTCATATGGGATCGGTATTACCATTGGGATGCCTCCGGATTTCGAGGATAGAGAATTTAATTTCATATATGTTGGCGTGCCAAAGTCCTCATCATAAAACACAATGCATTTTAAACGATTCAGACTGATTATGTTTTCCAATAAATGGTGTCCATTGCTATGAAGATGCACGATGCCTCCGTCAAAAAAGTCAAATACTTTCTGGATGGGTTTCCTCCCCCATTCTTCAAACATATCAGGAGAAGTCAAATGAAAAGGATCCACACTTTCAAAAACAATCCTGCCCGGCAGCCATTGAGCATTGATACTGGCTGTGCCGCCATGAATCAACCCCACTGTGTTGAAAAAGACTTCATGTACCCAAATATTAAGCTTTATGGCAAAATCAACCAGCAGTCCGGCTTTGTCCGGTGTCTCCATCACATCATAATAGGTATTTGTGGCACCTCTCAATTCAAAAAAAAGATTCAGTCCGTTACTTAGGACAAAGTGGCTTATGGCGTACTTTCCATCCGCTTTGTCAATGAATTGTCCCAACTGCGTTTTATACCGTTTGAACCATTCATTCTCTTCTTCAAGCTTGAATTCTTCCACATAGTCAAGATTTTTCAGAAATGGGACAGTCATAGAGGAAATCCATCCGTTGGAGCAGGAGTGAATAAATTTAGTTTCTCCGCCTAAAAGTCCTCCATACAGGCCTTCGTCCAATTCCGACAAGTAGCAGGAAGGGATGGAATCATCTTTGAGATTTTTAAATATGGATAATGTCTTATCCCAGAAGGCAGCCCGTTTTGCGATATCAGGATATCCCACTTCGCCATCAATATCTTCGGTTCTATATTTTTCAATCAACAAATTCGGTATATTCATTTTCGCATAAATTTTGTTGGTGCCTTTTCCTGAATATAAGTCATTCAGCCGGTGAAACACTTCATCGGAATTGTTTTTGTAAAGCAATAATGATTCCCCCCCTGCAGCGATTTGCCTATTTTTTTATTGTTCTTTATTAAATACCCATCCATTGATGAATGGGTATTTAATAATCATAAAGATTTTTTTCCAGTTCAATCTGTTTGAATCATTATTCGTACAAAGCCTTCTTGGCGTCCTTATATTGTTCGCATACTTTGTCAAAGTCTGCAACTGCTTGTACTGGAGTCCTTTTTCCCATAAACATCTGCTGGCAGATTTTGTCCAGCTCATAGTTGGGATCTGCAACATCAACATAGAAGCAGGGGGTGTTTTTATACTGCTTGACCAAATTCATCGTTTCAACCAAAACCGGCTTAAGATTCGGGGTTACATCTTTAAATGTTGGAAGCTGCTGCCATCCTTCAGACATATACTTCAGGCTGTCAACTTTGGCTAAGAAATCGATAAACTTCAATGATTCCGATCCATTTTTCGTATCCACGCTTACCGCCAGGTTCCAGTCATTTACTGCTGCGATGGAAGAAGTTCCGGTATCGCTGTCAGGGAATGCAAATGCTCCCAGATCAGCATCCTTGTTGATTCCCCATACAAAGCCGGGAAGCCATGAGCCATGAATGCACATCGCCGCTTTGCCATTGGCAAGGGCTGTGAATACGGAGTTATAATCCAATCCGATCGATCCTTCCGAAAAATATCCCTTTGTATACAATTCGAGATATTTTTGCATTCCTTGTACGAATTCAGGATAATTTGCGGTTTTATCTTTACCAAAATATAACTGTTCATAAAAATTATCGGCTATTTTTGCTGAGAATCCTTGTTCAAGCTGTGCAATCACAGTATTATGAACAAATCCATCTTTCATTCCGAATGAAATAGGAGTAATATTTTTTGATTTCAATGTTGCGCAAAGCGCTAAAAATTCGGGATATGTTTTTGGTGTAGCAGTTATTCCGGCATCACTGAATACTTTTTTGTTATAATAGACGACTAATGCGGCATATGTAAGAGGTATGCCCATCAGCTTGCCTTTCATGCTCAGGTTGCTTTTTGATAAAGTTCTTGATGCCCATGCCTGATCATCCATTGCTCTTGCATATTTAAAGAAAGAAGAATCAATCGCTCCAAAAATGTCAGGTGCTTCCCCGGATAAAATCCTGGTGCTTAAGATTTTTTTATAATCTGAATTCGGGGGATATTCCCATTCTATTTTAACATTTGAATTTAATGCGCTGTAATCGTCGCTTAATTTAGCGAACTGGTCTTTTGCCTCCTGTGCCCAGAACATGGCTTTTAGTGTGACAGCTTCCGGCGCTTTGGTTGCTGCTGCGGAAGATGCGGACTGGCTCCCCTGTGAGCTTGTGTTCGGCGTTTTACTGCAACTGATTAACAATGTGGACATTAGAATACCAACAAGAAGAAAACTTACAATTTTTTTCATAACTAACTACTCCTTCTCAATAAAATATTTTTTAGGATGCATCCATGATTATCTTATATTTAATTGAGAAGATATTCTATTCAAATAATTAAGGAAAAGTATCTTTTTTTCGGCTATTATCACCAAAATTTCAGCATTCTGTATTCTCTTGGAGTAACTCCTTCATTTTTTTTAAACACTTTGTAAAAATATTGTATATTCTCATATCCAACCATCGTTGATATTTCTTCGATTTTCAGACTGCTGTTTTTTAAAAGATCTTTCGCTACATTCATTTTGTGTTTTGTCACATAATCCACGAAATTCTGACTTGTTTCTTTTTTGAAAAACTCACTGAAATAGTTCGGGTTCATATAAACATGTTTTGCCACCATGGATAATGAGACTTCCTGATTGATATTTTCTGTAATATAAATTTTTGCTTTCTCAATTGCATTTTTAAGTGATTTCTTTTTATAGTCGCTTACTATTTCCATTATTTCATGTATAAACGAGAATAATGGCTTTTTAATCTCGTCTGCATTGTCACACTCTGCTAAAAACAATAGATGGCTGTCTTCAAAGTGTTTAGGCAGGTCGAATTTTGCGAAATTCTTCAATATGCTTGCTCTTATTTCCAAAACTAGTTTCTTTATTTGTACAGAACTGAGGGAGTTTTTCTTTGTTTCTGTAAAAATATTTTCAAGGATTGCATCGGTTTCATTCCTTAAATTGCTTTTGATCGAGTTGACAAGATTGGACTCCATTTCACTGCTATAAAATTTGTAAAGACTGTCATTGCCATATAATCCATTGGCGTAGGTCTCCACATTTTGATTGGCAATTTCCTTCAATGCTCTGTTTTCTTTTTTAACTTTTATCATTTCAACCGCTTTTTGGATAAGAGTCTCCACTTTTATTTTGTCTATCGGTTTCAGAATATATCCTATCGCTCCAAAATTCAGTGCGTTTTTTGCATATTCGAATTCCGAATATCCGCTGATAAAAATGTAAAAAGAGTCAATTCCATCATTCTGGGCGTTTTTCATCATTTCAATGCCATCCTTGCCTGGCATGTTTATATCGGATAGTACAATCTCCGGCTTCATTTCATTGATTAAACGCAATCCGTCTATCCCATTGTAGGCCTCGCCGACAATCGAACAATTATTACCATTCCAGTCAATGATTTTTTTTAGCAGGGTGATTATTTTTTTTTCATCATCAACAATAACAATCCTCACGAATGAATCTTGAATCGATCCCATCTTTTGCTCCTTGTCTTGATTTACCTGTGTTTTAGATCATCGGTATATTCCTGGTTCAAATGAATCAATGGCTATTACTAATATGCGACTGGTTGCTTCTTTTTGTCAAGCTATTCCAAAAATAAATTGTAAGTTCGAAAATGAATCTTAAATTCAAATGTCCAAAAGGGCGCTAAAAGAACTGCTGCAAAAGTGATTGAAAAATCATCAAGCAGCAGTCCTTTTAACGCCAAGAAATAAGTATGATTATACCGGCAACGCTCAAATATTTTTCAATAGCCCCCGTAAAAGCTTTATACTTGCTCAATACATTATATTTTCTTGGTCATAGGTCGATTGTCAAGTAAGTATAATATTTACGCCCTCGTTTTCTACTTTTCATGAATAGAAAATGAGGGCGTATTATAAAGGAGAAATCGAAAAGACTATATGTTCAGATGTTCTTAAACCATATTGCTTTATTCAAGGACATCTGCCGAATATATCCTTGTTTTTACCCTTTCATCAGCAATTCGAGCACATACATTTCAAGGGCTTCGTAGTCTCTTGCTTCCACGCACTTC